>JANPAP010000557.1:0-2514 GCA_031429975.1 Chitinophagaceae bacterium | reverse complement strand
ATCCACATAATTTTGGAATAAATCAAGAAAAAAACTTTGCTTTTCTTGAAAAAATATTAGAACATTATAAAAAATTAAACCAGCAATATAATTTTACCAGTTATAATATGGCTGGCGTATCAGATTATTTGCAACAAAAGTATGGCAGTTAAAAAAATTGTTTTACTGATAACTGAGGGATACAGTAGCAATGTACTGTATAACAAGCTTAACAGTAGTTACGAAATTGATACAGTAATTGTTGAAAAGCCATTAAGTAGATTGCTTTTTATTCGTAAAAGGATAAAGAAATTAGGGTTTATAAAAGTAGTCGGCCAGTTGCTGTTTCAACTATTAATAGTGCCAATACTAACTGCTTTTTCAAAAAAAAGAATTGCAGCTATTCAAAATCAATTTCAACTTGACAATACGCCCATCCCTGCATCAAAAATAAAAAATGTAGCCAGTGTAAATAGTGATGGCACTTTAAAATTGTTGCAGGAAATCAACCCAGCTTTGATTATTGTTAATGGCACCAGAATAATTTCTAAAAAACTTTTAGCGGCTGTTCCCGGAATTTTTATAAATATGCATGCAGGTATTACTCCAAAATATAGAGGGGTACATGGTGCTTATTGGGCTTTGGCAAATGATGATAAAGATAATTGCGGAGTAACTATCCATGTAGTAGATCAAGGAATTGATACAGGCGCAATTTTATACCAAAAAATAATCGAACCTTTAAAAGAAGATAATTTTATTACTTACCCCATCTTACAACTTTCGGCCGGACTTCCTTTGCTAATGAAAGCTACAGAGGATGTATTAAATAATAACCTGCAAAGAATGCAAATCAAAAGCGAAAGTCAGTTATGGCATCATCCAACAATTTGGCAATACTTGTATTCCAGATTTTATAAAAATATAAAATAATTCACTTTTAAATTTAGTGTTTGTGATAATTTAATAAGAGAGTAACTAGAAATGATTATAACAAATGAAATAATATATATATCTTGAACTTGGAATGATTTTACAAATGTATTTTCCATTTATTTCTTTAATGAAAAGCCATTAAACTATTGATTAAAATTTTAGTTTAATTAGATTATTATTTTAATAAATTACCTTGATATGAGATTTATACTATTACCAGTTTTATTGTTTTCAATTTTTTCTTTATTTGCAAAAACCTATAACATAAATAATTTTGATAGATTAACATTAATAAATTTGATTGATACAACAGTGAATCCTGAAAATCCTGTTAATCCCAACGAAACAAAAATCACAATTTCAAAAGGTGCTAATGCAGTTGAATTTTCACCATCAGCTGCTTTTAATGAACAAGTAGTGATTCAGCCCATTAATAGAAGTACAAATAAAGGGTTATCAACTGCATTTTATTTGGTTGATACCAGTTCCTGGGTTTTTTATACCAACGCCAGAGAACGTTTAAAAATAAATGGTACAGGCGAAATAAAAACATCCTCAGCTTTATTGGTAAATAATGCAAGTTCCGATGGTGTTTCGGCACTTAGGGTAAAAGGAGCTGCCCGTTTTGATTCAGCAGTGTATATTCAGTCTTTTTCAGATACAAATTCATTTATTTCCTTTCATCGATCTGCAAAAAGTGCCAATTTAGATGCTGATGATGGAATTTCACCCTATACCACAACACCAACTGCTTGGGTTATAAATCATAATTTGCCTGTTTTCAGAATCAGGCATCCAAATAATGTTTCGGGAGTTGCAAATGTAAACGTTAGTATACAAAGAGATTTTATGATAGTGCCTTATGAGTCTGGCATTGCCATAGAATATAATGGTGTTGTCGAGTGTTGGGTAGGTGAGTGGTCCATTCATAAAGGTGTTTATTATAATGATATTGAAGGAAAAGGAAATGGCTGGGGTGCTGTTTTATGGGTTGGAGATGATGTGGATAGGGGTGGCATAAGAACAACCGCCAGAAATAATACAAGTATTGGTGGCAATGTGGCATATGGAGAACTTTCGGTTGAAAAATTTGGAGGAAGCTCTAATGGCGATTTACGATTACGACTTCCATCTACCCAAAATGAATTTCAATTTGTTTATGGTGAAAGGGGGAGTGAAAATATTTTTGCTAAACTTACCAAACAGGGCTTGGTGATACCAACGGTATCTTCTGCAGCCAGCATTGCAAATCCGCAGCAGGCCTTGATTTTATTTGACAGTACCGATAAAAGTTTTAGAGGTTATAATGGTAATAATTGGGTAAACCTATCCGACAATAATTTAAAATTTGGCAGCTATTCACAATCAACTAATGGCAGTCTTTCAGTTTTTACAATTAACCATGGCTTAGGTGTAGTACCAGGTTATTTTAATGTTGTACCAACAAAATCTGCTGCCGCAGATATCAGTTATTTAACGGCAAATTCAGTTTCTATATTTATCTATTATACCACCCCGCCACCGGCAGGTACTAATAATCTTTCCTGGACCTGGCAGGCCAGAAAACAATAATCAGAATCAATAATATTTTTATCAATT
>JANPAP010000556.1:0-2412 GCA_031429975.1 Chitinophagaceae bacterium | reverse complement strand
CGTTTAAACGAATCTCAGAGCGATTATTTAATTATGAGATAGCCTCTTTTTTATTCAACATGAACCTGCTTTTTTGTTACAGCTCCATCATAAGCTTCTGGCATAAACTGCCTTTCTTTTACCATAAAACCATTTCCATTTTCGCAGATATGCACTTTTAAATTATCAATACTATAAGGATTGCCATCCGGAATATCAGCAATGTTGGAGTACCTAATATCATGACCATCGATAATAATTACACAGCCACTACCAACGGCTTCCATAATATTTCCTTCGGTAATCAACATACCCGTATCTTCTCCTAAACCAATACCAATACAGGATGGGTTGGTTGCTACAGCCTGCGCCAGCCGGCCAAAACGGCCACGTTTTTCAAAATGACTGTCGATGATAACATCCTCAATAAACCCCAGCCCTGTTGTAATTTTTACTTCTCCTTTTAAATGAGCCCTGGCGGCATTGCCTTCATAAATCATGGTTTTACTCATACTCATTGCACCGGCACTTGTACCTGCCACTAAAAATCCATCTTCATTTTTATAACGATCAGAAATTATTTTTAAAAATTGTGTGCCGCCAAAAATAGTAGATAGCCGCAATTGGTTGCCACCACTAAACATAACCGCATCGCAATTTTTTATTCGTTGCAAATAATCATCTTGCAAAACATCTCCCCTGTTACGGATATGCATCACATTCACATCTACACAACCAATTTTTCCAAAAGCATCCAAATAATTTTCGCCAACTTCGTAAGGGATTGTTGAGGCAGTTGTAATTACTTCAATCTTTGCGGTTGGGCCGCCACTTTCGGTTACAATACGTAGCAAAATACCCAATTCAATAAAATTTAAATTGCTCCTGTTTATTACGTCCTTATCCGAATCCAATCCTTTGTCTTCGGCACCACCAATTGCAAAAAGTTTTCCTTTAGGATGTTGCATAAATTTATTTTTCTTTGCTGATGAAAAGTTGAAATTTCAACTTTATATTCACTGTAATAAAAAAAATCAGCATGAATACTTTCAACAAAAATAATGGAATTGATTTATACACTACCATCGCAACCGTATTTTTTCAACCAACATATTTTCAGTAACTTTCATTTTACTTAAAGTCAGGTTTTTTATGAAATATTTCTTATCAACCCTGTTATATTTATCAAATCCAATTCAACATTTACTCAAAACTAACACATGAAGATTGAAGAATTAAAAGTGCTAAGAGGCCCTAATTACTGGAGTATTAAAAGACCAAAACTAATTCAGATGAAATTGGATCTGGAGGAAATGGAACAAAAACCAACCAACCTGATTCCTGGATTTAAAGATCGATTATCAACAATGTTTCCCAGTATGCAGGCACACCGCTGCAGTGTTGGAACAGCAGGCGGTTTTTTTATTAGGGTGGATGAAGGTACCTGGATGGGACATGTAATAGAACATATTGCTTTAGAAATACAAACGCTTGCAGGAATGAATACCGGATTTGGAAGAACCCGTGGAACTGGCAAAGAAGGCGAATACTATGTTGTGTTTAATTATATGGAAGAAGATGCAGGTATCTATGCAGCAAAAGCTGCTGTAAGGATAGCACAGGCACTTACAGATGACAGCCCTTATAATTTAGAAGAAGATATTATGAAGCTGAGAGAAATAAGGGAAGATACCCGGCTTGGCCCAAGCACCGGTTGCATTGTAGAGGAAGCAGCAAAAAGAAATATCCCTTTCATTCGGTTAAATAAACAAAGTCTGGTACAGTTAGGCCATGGTGTAAATCAAAAAAGAATCAGGGCTACTATTGCATCAACCACTTCAAATATTGCTGTTGATATTGCCTGTGATAAAGAAGAAACAAAAAATTTACTGGGCGCTGCCGAAATCCCGGTTCCAAAAGGAGTGATTATCAGAACTGAGGCTGGCTTACAGGAAGCAGTTGATAAACTTGGTTATCCTTTAGTTTTAAAACCCATAGATGGCAACCATGGTAAGGGCGCAACTACCAATATTATTAATTGGGAAATGGCAGTAAAAGCGTTGGAAGCAGCACAGGTTTATGGCCGTAGTGTTATTTGCGAAAGATATATTGTTGGTTTTGATTTTAGGGTGTTGGTAATTAATTATAAATTTATTTGTGCGGCATTGCGTACACCCGCTGCCGTTACTGGAGATGGCGTTCATACTATTCAGTGGCTGGTTGATGAAACTAACAAAGATCCCAGAAGGGGTTATGGACATGAAAAAGTTTTAACGTCTATAAAACTGGATGATTTCAGTAAAATAATGTTGGATGAAAAAGGGTATACCCTTGAAACAATTCCTGCAATGGACGAATTGGTTTTATTAAAACCAACCGCCAATCTTTCAACTGGCGGTACATCAACTGATGTTACCGAAGAAGTACATCCTG
>JANPAP010000555.1:0-2693 GCA_031429975.1 Chitinophagaceae bacterium | reverse complement strand
CCTTTGGGTTGTGCACCAACCAATTTATCGACAACCTCGCCGCCTTTTACAAATAAAATTGCAGGGATACTGGTAATGCCATAGTTCATTGATATCTGTGGGTTGTGATCCACATTTACTTTACCGATGTTTACTTTTCCTTCATATTCTTTTGCCAGTTCTTCAATAACGGGACCTATTGCACGGCATGGGCCACACCATTCTGCCCAGAAATCAATTACCGATAATTTATCTGAGTCTAAAACATCTGTTTTAAAATTTGCATCTGTGAATTCTTGCGCCATAATTATATTTTTTAATTGTTATTTTAAGTAAGGGTCAAAAATACATCCAATGTTTTGAATATGATGTTATGACATATAAACATTGGGGGATAAATAGTTTTGTCATCAAAGCAAGCCAATGTGGCTGTGGGTTTACTGCAATTTTTTATCATTGCTTGCATTTGCTGAAGTTTGATTTTAACTTTATAGTCTAAATTTTAAATTATGTATCAAATAAGAGAAGTGTTTCAGACAAAGCCTGGCAAAGCAAAAGATTTAGTTCAGATGTTTAAATTGGCAGCACCCCATTTTGAAGGCATTGGGGGTGGTAAAAACATGAAAGTGCTAACCGATGTAGTAGGTAATTACTGGACGGTAATTGTTGAAACTGAAACCGATGATATCGGAGGGTTCTTTACAAATTTACGTTCTGCAACCATGAGCGATGAATTAAAAAATATTATGAAGGGCTATATGGATTGTGTTGCCGGTGGCCATCGGGAAATTTATTTAATTGAAAATTAAAACATCAACCGGTAGTAACACTTACCGATACATCTACATTCTCATTTAAAAAAACTGCCATGTCATCATTCATAGTAAAGCCATTACCTATGCTGGATAATCCAATTTTATAATTATTTCTGTTATCATTAATTACTACTTTCAACATCGTTCTTCCGGGATTTGATTTTATATTGGTTTCAATAAAATTTACAAATTCCTCACTAACCATTCTGGGGTGAACATCAATTTGTACCAGTTTGGTAAGCATGGGTTTTACAGTTTCCAGCAAATGAATTTTTGAAAGTTTAAACTCGTATTGATCGGTATTGTAACGGGGTTTAAATCCTCCTTCCACTAAAACAATTAATCCTTTATCGAGATAGTTGCTATACTTTACATAATCCTCACTCCACAACATAAATTCACTTTTGCCACTATAATCTTCAATGCTAAGTATGCCAAAATTTTTGCCGGTTTTTGTCATGCGATGTTGGCAATCTACCACCAAACCTGCTACCCTGAACTGTTTCCCGGGATTACTCAACGTATTTACAACTGCTTTGTACTCGTTGTAATCCGCCAAAGAAGAAATGTTGTAATGCCGCATTTCAAATTTAAAATTATCAAGCGGATGCCCACTCATGTACATGCCCGTAACCTCTTTTTCATAATCCAGTTGAACCGAAAGTGGCCAGGGTTCGCAGGTTAATAATTTGGGCGGTTGTACATCGGGCATTTGTAAATCGCCAAAAAGTGTGTTTGCCGAATTGCTGGACTGGGCTTGAAATACATTTCCAAATTTGATGATTTTTTCCAAAGCCTGTGTATCACCCGGGGCCTGGTAAAAATATTGTGCCCTTATGTATTCTTTAAAACAATCGAATGCTCCTGCATAGATTAAACTCTCTAATGATTTTTTATTTGCCGACCGTTGATTAACTCTTTTTACCAGATCGAATATGGATTTGTAATGTCCATGTTTGGTACGTTCTTCAATAATATTTTCGATGGCATTTTCTCCAACACCTTTTAAGCCGCTAAATCCAAAACGGATTTCTCCTTTTTGGTTTACAGCAAAACCATTTTGTGATTCATTGATATCGGGTCCCAAAACTTTTAAGCCCATACGTTTGCACTCTTCCATAAAGAAGGTGATTTTATCAATGCTGCCAGCATGGTTCAATGTTGCAGCCATATATTCGCTGGGATAATGCGCCTTTAAATAAGCCGTTTGATACGCAACAAATGCATAACAGGTAGAGTGCGATTTGTTGAATGCGTATTGTGCAAATGCTTCCCAATCTTTCCAAACTTTTTCCAGTTTATCGTTGGGGTGCCCCTTGGCGTTAGCACCCAAAATAAACTTCTCTTTCATTTTGTTTAGAACATCCAATTGCTTTTTTCCCATTGCTTTTCTCAACACATCTGCATCGCCTTTGCTAAAGCCGGCAAGTTTTTGGCTTAATAACATTACCTGCTCCTGGTATACCGTAATGCCATAGGTTTCTTTTAGATGTTCTTCCATATCCGGCAGGTCGAAAATAACCGGTTTTCTTCCATGCTTGCAATCAATATAATCGGGGATGTAGGCAATAGGACCGGGGCGGTACAAGGCGTTCATCGCAATCAGGTCATCAAATTTATCGGGTTTTAACTCCCGTAAATATTTTTGCATGCCCACACTTTCAAACTGAAAAGTGGCGTTGGTATCGCCTTTTTGATACAACAAATAAGTCTTCTCATCATCTAATGGAATATTATCTATTTCGATTTCTATACCATGATTTTGTTTGATGAGTTTTAATGCAGTTTTTAAAATGCTCAGGGTTTTTAAACCCAAAAAGTCCATTTTAATTACGCCGGCTTCTTCAATAATTCCACCATCAATTTGGGTAAGCCAAAGTTCCGATTCTTTTGATGTGG
>JANPAP010000554.1:0-2096 GCA_031429975.1 Chitinophagaceae bacterium | reverse complement strand
TTTTGGTTTTGGTTTTGGTTTTGGTTTTGGTTTTGGTTTTTGGCAGATCCCTCGTTCCTCGGGATGACAGCTTTATTCAGCAGATCCCTCGTTCCTCGGGATGACAACTTTATTGAACATTTACCTCCTTTGTAGGGATGGCAACTTTATTGGGCAGATACCTCGTTCCTCGGGATGACAGCATTACTGAACATTTATTTTCTTCGTCGGGATGACCGCATTACTGTGCATAAAAAAACATCCTGTTTTTGCAGGATGTTTTTTTACAATTATTTTTTAGTGCCACAAAACACTTCAAGCTTCTTCGTTTAAAATATTATTTTTTACTGCGTATAAAATAAGGCCTGCCGTGCTTTTGGCGCCGGTTTTTACTTTTAGTTTATCCCGGATGGCTTCAACAGTTCGTGGACTCAACTCAACAATATCTGCAATTTCTTTGGTGCTTTTTTCTTCACACATCAATTTTAAAATCAGCAATTCCTTATCGTTTAAATTGGCCTCTGCCTGAATCATTTTTTGAGGCGTTAAATTATTTTTAGCTTTTAAATTAGTAAGTAAGGCTTTATTGGTAAGTGCATTAAAATAATACTCTTGTTCGTAACAGGTTTTTATTGCATCGTAAATTACCTCGATATCGCTGGTTTTACTCAGGTAACTATTGGCGCCCAACTCCATTAATTTAGTAATCATACTATGGTCGTCCATCATGGTAAGCATGATAACTTTTATATGCGGCCAGTTCTTTTTTATTTCGGGTAAAGCGCTGATACCATCCATTACCGGCATTTGTATATCCAGCAATATCACATCGGGCTGCACCAGCTTCAGCATATTTAATAAGTGCATTCCGTTATCAGCTTCGGCAATTACTTTTACATCCTTCTTTGAGCTTAAGGCAGTTTTAACGCCGGCCCTGTACAAAACATGGTCGTCGGTAATTAAAACTTTTATTGGTTCTATGGGGTTATCAGTAGTTGCCATTAAATATTTGTTTAAGTTAACATAGGTTTTATACTAACGTAGATATGCAAGATGCTATTATTTATTCCAAATATTCTAGTAAAACTACGTTTTCTTTTTTGATGTGGAATTTACGGTAGCTTCCAAATTGCTATCTATTATTACTATTCAAATGTACCGCTTTAAGGTAAATTAATGCCTTAGTTTTTTAAAGAATAATTAAATGAAAACTGGTAGATGGGAAGGCTGTAGTCCATTTCGGGTTGTTTAAGATATTTATAAAATACAGCTTTGAGGCTTACCAGGCTATTGATCTCAATTCCAAAGCCAACTGAATAGCCATGATAAAAACCATTGGTTTGAATATCCGGTAAAAACTCCTTGATGCTTTTATTACTGCTTTGGCAGGCAATATAGCGGCAGGCCAACCAGAATATCCCCATGTTTTTATCATTGTTCCGCTCCCAGGCACCTGTTTGAAATACCAGGCCGGCAGTGGCAAAACTGTTTAAAAAATTACTGGGCTTACCTGTTTGCGGATTGCTTGCCGGCCCTACCTTATAGCCTGTTAAAACACGTTCGCCTATTTGATAAATTAGGCCTGCTTTTGTAAGGGATTTTGTTTTTGAAAAATAAAGAATATCATCGGCCGAAATATTGATGAGGCCACTAAGGGGATTGATGTATTGGTTAATGAGCTGCTCATTACTACGTATAATTGCGCCACTACCGGCCTGCGATTGAAAGGTATTATTACTAACCCCACCATAAAACGAAAGTGGTATCGAAAATTTTCCCGGCTCGCCAATACGCAAACGTATAAAACGGGCGCTGGCATTTACCTGGCCATTGTTCATAATATCGATAAAACCTGCCGTAAATATTTCGGGTTGTTGGCTGTTGCTTTTTTTTAGTTGGGTACTGTCGGTAATTGGTATTTTATTTTGTGCTACAAGCGAATTATTTAACCTGCATATAATAAATGCAAGCAATAACCATTTACAATAATATTGCAACCTACAACCAAACATTGTTTACAAAATTTCAAATTGATAAGATGAGGGGCAGAGAAATTTCTGAAAAAATATTTGGGGGGATAAATACGGTTATTTTTTTGGCAATTTATTTTTGATCAT
>JANPAP010000553.1:0-3145 GCA_031429975.1 Chitinophagaceae bacterium | reverse complement strand
CTTTAATTACGACCCATCTGAAAAAGCAGGATTAACTTTAAGATCTGAAATAATTGAAGATAATAGCCTGATTTATTTTGGAACTAAAAGCATATTTGCTAATACATTTTCGGTAAATTATAAAATTGGGCCCCTAACAATTATCCCGGAACTGCGGTTCGAAAATTCTAAAACAAATATCTATACCAAGAAAGATGGGAACGGTGCTAGTTCTACAATGTCTGCATTATTGGCTGCCTTTTATAAATTCTAGTATTCTATGTATATTTAAAAATAAATAAAAAAAGTTGCATCAAAAAAGGAAAGGATTTAATTAAATCCTTTCCTTTTTTATTTTATATATCGAAGCTAATTGTTATTCCAAGAGTTGAAATAAATGATCCTCTGTTATACATTTGGAATTCGTTATTTTTGAAAGCTATCACTCAGGTTTTAACGTAATGAAATTAAAAAAATATTATGCCAAGCATATTGATTATTGATGACGAAAAAGCAATCCGCAAAACATTGGCGGAAATTTTGAGTTATGAAGGATATAAAATTGATGAAGCCTCTGATGGTGAAGAAGGATTGAAAAAATTTTCGAATGCAGCTTACGATGTTGTGCTATGTGATATTAAAATGCCCAAAATGGATGGGCTGGAATTTTTGGAAAAAGCAAAAACTGTAAATGGTGATGTTCCTATAATTGTCATTAGTGGTCATGGAAATATTGAAACGGCTGTTGAAGCCGTAAAGAAAGGGGCTTTTGATTATATCAGTAAACCTCCAGATTTAAACAGGCTACTGATTACTTTAAGAAATGCGCTGGAAAAGCAGTCGCTTGTAACCGAAACAAAAGTGCTGAAAAGAAAGGTTAGCAAGGTGCAGGAAATTGTTGGAAACAGTGCAGCAATAAAAAAGATAAATGACACTATTGATAAAGTGGCTCCAACAGAAGCAAGAGTTTTAATTACCGGCGAAAATGGTGTTGGTAAAGAATTGGTGGCAAGATGGATACATGAAAAAAGCAACCGCAGCGCCAACCCGATTGTTGAAGTAAACTGTGCAGCCATACCCAGTGAACTCATCGAAAGTGAATTATTTGGACACGAAAAAGGTTCTTTTACATCGGCAATAAAACAACGTATTGGTAAGTTTGAACAAGCAAATGGAGGTACCCTTTTTTTAGATGAAATTGGCGACATGAGCCTCAGTGCTCAGGCAAAAGTATTAAGGGCTTTGCAGGAAGGTAAAATAACAAGAGTGGGTGCAGATAAGGATATTAACGTTGATGTAAGAGTTGTGGCAGCTACCAATAAAGATTTACTGCAAGAGGTTGAAGAAAAAAAATTCAGACTTGATTTGTATCATCGGCTGGGTGTAATTATTGTTCACGTACCATCTTTAAATGAAAGGGTTGAAGATATTCCGGTGCTGGTTGATTTTTATCTGGAAAAAATTGCGGATGAGTATGGGCAGTCTAAAAAAATAATGGAAAAAGAGGCCCTGGAATTATTGACAAATTATAAATGGACGGGCAATATCCGTGAATTAAGAAATGTGGTGGAAAGGTTAATCATATTATCTGGTAAAAATATTACCAAAGATGATGTAACCACTTATGTGTTGCCTAAATAATTAATAACTTTTAGTATAGTTTTTTATAATGAAAACCATTTATTGTATTAGTGGTTTGGGTGCAGATGAAAAGGTTTTTTCCAGGTTAACCATTGATGGTTATAAACTGGAATTTGTAAACTGGTTGATACCAGAAAACAATGAAACACTTCAACAATATGCATTGCGAATGAGTGGGCAGATAAAAGAATCCAATCCAATTTTGATGGGCTTATCTTTTGGAGGAATGATTGCTATTGAAATTTCAAAATTTTTAAAGGTTAAGCAACTCATCTTAATTTCCAGTATAAAAACTATTGATGAAATGCCAGTATGGATGCGGTTGGCAGGAAAGTTTAAATTATACAAAATCATTCCATTAAAATCGTACAAAATATTAACGCCTATTCAGAATTATTTTTTGGGAGTTACAACTGCTAACGAAAAAAAACTGGCTAATCAGTACCGTAAAAATGTTTCCGAAGTTTATTTAAATTGGTCTGTAAAACAAATTTTAAACTGGAAAAATACCAGTTACTCTTCCAATACATTTCATATTCATGGAAGTGCTGATAAAATTTTTCCCATAAAAAATATTAAATCAATTAAAGTAATTGAGGATGCCGGTCACTTTATGATTTACACCAAAGCCAATGCTGTAAGTAAATGGCTATATCAAATTCTTACCAATTAAAGTTTTTGATTAGCATAGTTTAATGTAATGGCATTGTTATTTATCAGTTACAATAAAAGACATACCTTTTATTTCAGTAATTTTGCCTTTTACTTTCTATTGACAAAATTTATTTATCGAGATGAAATTATTTATAAACAAATTCTTTTCGGCTTTTGTATTTTTATTTTTCTGTTCCCAAATACAAGCGCAAAATATTTTTTTTAATGATGCGGTTGAAGCCTCATTTAAAATAACAGATCAAAAAAGAGTGATTGTTCCCGAAAAGTTCCGGACAATTAAATTAGATTCTGCAGGAATCTTGTCTTTTTTAAGATTGCTTCCTCAAGAGCAGTTTCTTCCAAACCGAAACTTGGCTCCTGTATTAGAAATTCCAATGCCTGATGGAAGTTTTGCAAAATTCAGGGTTTGGGAAAGTGCAGTAATGGCGCCAGAACTGGCAGCTGCTTATCCTCAGTTAAAAACATTTACCGGACAGGGAATAGATGATCCAACGGCTACTATAAAATTAGACTGGACAAGTTTTGGTTTTCATGCAATGATTCTTTCACCTATTTCAGGAACTGTTTTTATCGATCCATACGATCAACAAAATATTTTCAATTACATATCCTATTACAAATCCGATTACAAAAGAAAAGGAACCTTTATTGAACAAGGCCCTATTCGATTTTCAAAAGATGCAAAAACGCAAACAGAAAATCCTTTGGCGGGTGTTTGTATCGGTACGCAACTTCGAACCTACCGGCTTGCAGTAGCCTGCACCAATCAATACGCCATTAAGGCAACAGGTTTGGCAAATCCAACCAAGGCCCAGACTTTGGCAAAAATTGTAATCAGCACCAACAGGGT
>JANPAP010000552.1:0-7545 GCA_031429975.1 Chitinophagaceae bacterium | reverse complement strand
CAGCATGATAAAATAACTGTTCCAATAATTAATTTCTCTTGCAGCAGCAGCAGGCAGCATGTGTGGATACGGCAATGGAATTAAGGAGTTTCCATTATTGATTTTGCCTTCCCAATGTGAAGAAACATCGGCCTCTTTTTTTAATTGTTTCCATAAATTTTTGATGTGCTGGTTGATATCTTTTTCCGGTTGAACAATGTTGGTTGATGAAATCTCTGGCAGGCTAAAATTATCTGCAACAAATTTTTTTAAATCCATTGCCGGTCCCTTTTGCATGCCGTACTCATACATAATATCGGCTACTTTTCTTTTGGGAATTGCATCTGCAAATGTTTTGCTGTTGGGGAAAATTTGCTGCATTTGTACATCAACAAATAGCTGGCCGTACAGCCTGTCGGGGGTTGCAGGGTTTTGCTGTGCCATCATATTAAATGGTATGCAAGCAATAAAAAGAAAGCACCAGTATTTCATAATTTAAATTTAAATAAAAAAAGAGGCTGTCTCAAAACTGTCTTTTTTAACCGCGGAGACGCAAAGACGCAGAGAAATGAAGTTTATTCAACTTGTAAAATCTGCGTCTTTGCGTCTTTGCGTCTCTGCGGTTATTTTTTGGGCTTATGAGACAGCCTCCATTAATCCAAAAATTTATAAAATAATTTAACTCACTGTTTTATTCTGCGCCATCAGTTCTTGCCCGTTGAATGGCAAAAGCACCCACTCTTTTTCCAACTACTAAACCACTGTCGCAATCGGCTCTGAAATGGATACCGCCATACAATCTGGATATAGATGCTTCTGCTGCCATGGCTTGATAGGCCGATGCTTTTTCGGAAACGATATGACCCAGGATGCTGGCTGCTGCAGCACTGAATGTGGAATGCCCCGACATGTAAGAAGGGAAATTAGGAATGCCGGTTAATGTTTTTATTGCCGGGTTTAACTGGCTGGGCCTTGGGTTGAAATAATAAAATTTAGTATCCCAACAAACAATGGCAGCATCCAACAGCGACATATTGAGTAAAGCCATATTGCGAGCCCATCTTACTTCACTAAAATTCTTTTGTATAAAATCATCCGAGGCGATGGCATTCCAATGACCCGGTGGAGTGTAAGTGTTTGCGCCATCGGCCCAAAAATGTACAATTCGTATTTTTTCACGATTGCTGTTATTTACTGTTTGTAACACTTCGTTTAAATCATCTTTCATTTGTTGACTGGCTGTTGGAGCCGGTGGCCCCGGACGTAAGGAAATTGCAGTAAGAGAGTCAAATAAAAAGCATTTTACTTTTCCAAACAATGGCAACATCGGAGGACGTTTAGGAGATTCCAAACTCATCCAGGGAGTTTCGCCCCTGGCTGCACAGTCTGTTTCAATCTGTGTCCAAACAGCTTGGTTGCCAGCGGCAGCAGCAGCCCTATCGCCCCTTGCACGGGTTACATATTTTAGTGCAACGGCTTTGCCTAAGGCTTCGCCTGCTTCCAGATCGCTGCGTACGTTTGCACCGGCAATGATCCGGGCTCTTTTATGCTCCTCTGCTTTTGATTGAATAAAATCCTGATCTCCCGGAAAAAGCAATTTCAATAATTCTACCGTTACGCCTTCCACCACTGCATCTTCGGATGGATATGAAGGCAGGGTTGATTTAGGTACCATTACATTTATGGTTGCATCCACTAAGTAAGGCGCCGGCCTGTTGTATAATTTTTTATAATGCCAGGCTGCAACCAACGCATCGTATTGTGCAGCGCTTACATAAGCATACGCTCTTGCAGCATAGGGTGGACTGGAAAATGGAAACAAAGGATATTGTAAAGGATTGGATGCACTAGGTGATGGATAGGTCCCATTTTCATTTGCACCCGGCGCCAGATTATGTTTGGCTACCAACTCCCTTAAAATTTCATTCCAACGAAACACCGCACCGGCACTCCAATATTGAACCGCTGCTTTTTGCTGAGCCGAAATATTTGCCTGAAAACTTTTTATTTCGTTTATCTGGGCAATATAATCAGGCGTGTTGGTAGCTACAGGAGCTGCCACTGTTACATCTGTTGGATCGGTTAATAAAATGGTTTTCCAGGTACCGGCATTGCTGTCAATTTTTGAAGGATTTAATGCAGCAACAAAGTCGGTATTGCCAACCACATCTTTGCGGCAGGAACTTATAACCAGCATGCTGCTGGCTACTGCGATTATTGAAAATATAAATATCTTTTTCATTCTAAATTATTTTTTAGCTGGTTGATTTTTAACTGGTTTTTTTGAAGAGAAATCCATCACATAAAAAAGCCCGCCGTACACAGTTGTTGACTGGCCTACATTACGGCCTGCAATGGCAGTGTTGGCTCCTGCAACAACAGCCAAATCATGACTGGGTAATACCACATATTTTATGTTGGCACCAATGGTAGTTGCATTCATTTTATTGCTGGGAAAAGGCATGTTATTTTTGCTGATATCAAAACCACCCTGGGTAGTAAAATTATTAAGCACTGCTTCTGCAATTAATTTATCACTTCGATAACCTGCCCTGAAATTGATATTGGATGCATTGGGCATTTCCACTTCGTTGCTAAGATGCGTTGTAGTTGTATAATACATGGTTCGATCAATCTTAATATTGTTTCGTTGAATGTAGGTTGCTGCAACCGTAGCAAACCAACTGTCAATTTGATAATCCAACATCAACCGAATGGACGCCGTTTTACTTTGCAAGCCAATTGAAAGGGGCAGAAAATCTGCTACGTAATTTGTAAGTGGTACAGACAAACCACCGATACCATACAAAGAAAAAGTACCGGGCCCCCATTTTTTTTCAATGGGCATCCACTTAACAAAAAGGCTCAAATCCTGTATACCTTTCATACCCTTCATTGTGCCCGCCGAAGCACTTGTTTGGATATAAGGCACACTGAAAAGAAAATTGAGTTTGCTGCTTACGCCGTAATTACCCATAACCGAATAAGCACTGGTAGCAACGGTTCCAATATTTAAGTTCTCTCTTTTAAAACTGCCTTCCCAATAGTTTTTCCAGCTACTATGGCTGTACATTGGGCCAACACAAAATTGCTTTTTATCCATCATAATGGCATCCATATCTGTTTGTGCAATTGAATCAAAAGCACAACAACAACAGAGTGCCAACAGGAGTATATTTATTTTTTTCATAAAAAAAATTTTAAGATTATTTTTTTTCGAGTTTTAATTTGCCCACAATAAAGTCGCCCACTTTTTTGCCATAGTTGGAACTAACAATACAGCTTGGATGAAAATGGATGCCTCCGTAAAAACGGGCCCAATTATTTTCATCGGCAGCCTGGCGAAAAGATGTAAAGGATCGATTGGCAATACCAAATTCAATTTCGCTGCTATCGGTATAACTAAAATTATCGCCAAACATTTTGGTAAGTCCTTCGGCTGCCGATGCAGATACTGTACTGTGCCCACAGGTGTATTCCGGAAATGCAGGTGTTTGCAAATGAGGCGTCCATTCTGGATCAATATATTTATTGATCACCGTTTCGGGTCTCATGGTATTGCTTCTGAATTTTTCATCCCAGCATTGAATAAAAGCATCAAACATGCAGATAGAAGTAAGGGTATAGGCAGCCACAGTTTTTCTAAAATTTGCTTTTGATTTCATCGCTGCAATGCCAACAATATTCATCCAATGGCCCGGAGGCGAAAACTTTTTTGTAATAAACATTACATGTCCGGCTACATTTAATTTTCCACCCAAATCATCCCAAAAATCAGCAATATGCATTTGTTCTTTTGTTAAACTGTCTACCGCATTTTTTACTTCCATCACTTGCTTATAGTAAGGACTGTTTTTGTTGGTCATGTCAAACTTCATGGGCGGTGGCGGCATAAACTGGCTGGCACTTTCCATTACCAAGGTTCTAATTTCCATCCAGTGTGGCTCAATGGCACTGGTATATGCCGGAGGTGTAGGAATCCAACGGCCGGGTGAGTCGATCACTGTAAACCTTGATGCACTGCGGGTTTGAGCATAATTATCTTTTTTGCTCCAGGCCAAAATTGCATTGCTGATAGAATCAGCAAATGCCAATGAATTATCAAACATGGCAGTTGGCATACCCTGATCCTTAGCATTTTTTTTGAGTGAATCAACATACCCTTTCATACTTCCTTCTGGAAAGGTAACGGCTTCGCCCACTTTACAAAATGATAATATGGCTGCAAATTCAAAATCAATTTTTTTCAAACTATCTGGTTTGGGCATTTGATGAAGCCCATTTATCTGGCCAGCCAATGAAAAGAATTCGGTTGGATATCCAGCTGCAATACATTCGTAAGCCGCAATATTTGCATAGGTATAATTTCGGGATGCAACAATGGGCGTAAAGCCCACTTGTTTTACTACTTCATTTAATTCCTTAACTGTTTTACAATAGGTAAATGCATCCGAAAAATAGGTTGCCGGCACTGGCTTTTGCTTACAGGAAATCAACAACAGCACGGCAAGCACCGGTAATAAAAATTGCTTCATAAAAAATATTTTGAGAAAATAAAAAATAATCAAATCAAATTTTACAACATTTTATTTGTTGCATCACAATTGATTCGATCTTATAAAATCAGGAAGGGACTATGAAAAATTATCGGGAGGTTGTTCGGGTGTTTGAACAAAATTTGCAGTTTTTATTAAAATTGCTGTATTGAGATATTGCAGTGAAACAAAGGTTTTAATTGCGCCATTACTCAATGGCAGTACTTCAAAATCGCTGAAGGTTTTATGAATGGATTTTGATTCATTCCCGGATTTTTTCTTATTGGATGCCTGTTGTAAATCAGCCATCATTTTTGAAAAATCTGATTTGGTTTGTTGCAGTTTTGTTTTTGCAAAATTGGGCAGACAATGCATTTCAAGCATCCCGTTGTTGATTCTGCATTTTACATATTTATAATACACGCCTCCAATTTCTACTTCACCATTAATGCGTTGAAATTCGGAACTGCCGTTATAATAAGGAAGATTGGTTGGTTGGCTGATAACGATGAGTTGTGCATCATCATAATTATTCTGATCAAATGCAGCTTCTATCTGCCTGTCTTGTTTGCTTTCAATAACAGTTGCTACAAGATAATATCCAAAAATATTAAAGGAAAAAATTCCCAAGAGCAATATGGCAGCTAGTTTTTTCAAGATTGTTACCTGCAAAGTATTGAATTCATTTTTAATTTTAAAGAATAAATATTGCTTTATTTAAAATATTTTTTCAACAACCGTTTGCAGTAAATAAATTTTATAGCAATTTTTTATTTTACTATAAATGTTTTTTTATCAGGGCCAATGCCTTTCAGGGTAAGGCTTTTCCATGATTTAGGTAACCCGGATTTTAATTGAATAATGCCATTGGCAGTAATATCCAATCCGCCAAAGCCATTTAATACAGCTTGTAAAATACCGCCAGCGCCTGTTGCAAAATAAGGATTGGTGCCGCCTTTTGTTTCGGCAATTACATTAAAGGGAGGCAACAGGTTGGGCACATAAGCATCTTTAAAAAAATGAAAAGCTTTTTCTGCATCGCCAATCCTGGAATAGAGTAACGAAAAAATGGCTTGTGTCATTGCGGGGGTTCCCTGATTGGGCACTCTTACAGAATAATAATCCAGATCTATTTTTACTTGCACCGGGTCGGTAATTTCTTTTAACGGATACGCCAATAAATTTACATCGGCTTGTTTAATCCCTTCGCCTGCATACGCAGCATGCTCGCTGGTTACGCCATTATCCATTTTTAAAATAGGGATATTGTTTGCTACTAACATCCAATCCGCATCTGGAGCAATGTTTAATAATTTTGCTGCTTCTGTTGCATATTTTAAATTGGCTTTTGCTGCTGCATTTGTAAAAGCATTATTATCTACATTCTCGGCCCACTCATCGGCAGCCACTACATTTTTTATATCAAATTTTCCCGGGCCATTCCGCTCAACCCTACTAGCCCAAAAGTCGGCTGTGTTTTTTAGGATTGGCCAACCTCTTTCTTTCAACCAATTTTTATCTTGAGTAACGCAATAATAATTCCAGGCAGCAAAACCCACACATGCAGTAATATGATGTTCGAAAGGGCCGCTTAATGCCCATACCGGTGTTTCTTCTACACCTGTTTCGGCACTCTCCCAAGGAAACATAGCACCCTTATATCCTTTACCAAATGCATTGCGTTTAGCCGCTTCCAGTTTTTCAAAACGGTATTCCATAATGCCTTTTGCCATTTCGGGATGCAATTGTAAAATGGCGGGAAACATCCATAATTCGGTATCCCAAAACACATGTCCGTTATACCCCAATCCGCTTAAACCCATTGGCGACGGGCTGTTTGAGGAACCTTCTCTTACAAAAGAATATAAATGATACATCATGCTGTGTACATCCTGTTGGCTTTGCGGATCGCCTTCAATGACGATATCACTTTTCCAAATTTCATCCCAGGCTTTGTTATGCATTTCCAACAAACGATCTCTGCCTTGCAGCTTTGCAAAAATGGTAAGGCGCTCTGCCTCGTTCAATGGATCGTTATGATGTGCCGAAGTAATGGAGGATCCCACAATAGAATAGCTGTAAGTTTCGCCGGCTTTTATTTTTTTTGAAAACTTCATCAGGTGCATATTATTGTCCCACATTTCATGAATCACCCTGGGTTCGTTGCCATGCGTTTCGCTAAAAATGAAAGTATTGGATGCACACATCAATAATTTACCGGTTGGGCTTTTTGCGGTAGATGTAAGCAAGCTGATAGTAGTATGAGGCCGGTCAATTTCATTATAATAATTCTGTACTTCCTTCAATGCATCCGGCGCTTCCATAATGCTGGCGCTACCCAATTGCAAATCTTTTTTTGCACTAATACTAATATCCATCAAAACAGAATAAGGCAAATTGCGCAAAGCATAATAACTGTAAGTAACAGTTGCCAAATCTTTATAATTAAACGAGGTTGTAAAACTGCCATGCTGCATATTTAATTCTTGTTGCATGTTGCTGGCATCGGCATTGGAAATACGGCTACCATTTATTTCCATATACATATTGAGCAGGTTAAAGCTCTTTAAAAAATTGCTTACCCTTCCCCTACCATACAGGTCGTAGGCCCCAGCCAACACTACCTCTTTTATTTTAAAAATTTCGGAGCTGCTTACAATGCCTATCTGGCCATTGGCAACCGTTACTCCGTAATAATTGGAAGGGTCTATCCGAGATGTGTTTATTTTCCAAGCATCTTGAGATTGCGAACGAGCTGCCAGCATCAACAGGCAGGCGCTAAATATTAATCTTTGCATAAAATAAATGTATAGAAATTATTGGTAAGTGAAATTAGCTTTTATTTGCTTAATGTTTTATTACAGTTTTTTAAATAAATGTTCAGGATGAAAAAGTGGATTATAATTTTTTTTATAGGTTTGATTTCGGCGATTGCGATGATTTATGTACTGATACCCGACCGGATAAAAATAAATAAATCGGTAGTAATTCAAAATAATATCCAGGGCATTTACCGCAGCTTTTCGGATGA
>JANPAP010000551.1:0-2341 GCA_031429975.1 Chitinophagaceae bacterium | reverse complement strand
TTTTGTTACGATGCACCTTGCATGAAAAGTTGCCCAACCAGCATCGATGTACCAAAATTCATCAAGCAAATATCAACCGATAATGTAAAGGGCTCGGCCCATACCATTTTCTCCAGCAATATCATGGGGGCAGGATGCAGTAAAGTTTGTCCAGTTGAAAAATTGTGCGAAGGCGCTTGTGTTTATAACCTGATGCATGAAGAAGCCATTCCCATTGCAAAATTGCAACGCTATGCCACCGAAATGGCTATGGATAAAGGCTGGCAGCTGTTTACCCGTAAAGCAAATACTGGTAAAAAAGTTGCCATTATAGGTGCAGGTCCGGCCGGTTTAAGTTGCGCCCATGTGTTAAGCAGAGAAGGTGTTGATGTAACTATTTATGAAAAAGAAAGTAAGGGTGGCGGCCTGATGACCTACGGAATTGCGGCATATAAAGTAACGCCACAATTTTGCGAAGATGAAGTAAATTATATCACTGCAATTGGCGGTATCGAAATAAAATATAATCAAGAATTGGGGAAAGATATTACACTGGAATCTCTCCAGAAAAATTACGATGCCGTGTATCTGTCTATCGGCGTGGGTTTGGCAAGGCAGTTAGAAATTCCAGGAGAAGATTTGCAGGGCGTTGAAGACGCCATCAAATTTATTTATGACTTAAGAAATGAAGGATATAATAAAATTGCAGTAGGCGATAAAGTAGCAGTAATAGGCATGGGAATGACAGCAATTGATGCAGCCACTCAGGCAAAACGACTCGGAGCAAAGGAAGTAACGATGTTGTATAGACGAACAGAAAACGAAAAGCCTTGTACCCAAGTAGAATTGGATATTGCCAAATTAGATGGTTGTAATATTATTTGGTTGGCAGCACCCAAAGAAGTGTTGGGCGAAAATGGAAAAGTAAAAGCCATTGTTTGCAGCAAAATGGAATTGGGCGAACCCGATGCCAGTGGCCGTCGTTCGCCAGTTGATACCGGCGAAACTTTTACGCTGGAAGTAGACATGATCATCAAAGCAGCCGGACAAATGCCTTTTGAAGATTTAGTAAAAACAAATGCAATAGAAAATAAATCCGGAAAAATCAGCATCACAAAAAATGGCGCAACAAATATCAATGGCGTGTTTGCCGGAGGCGATGCAGTAAATGGCGGTAAGGAAGTAGTAGATGCTGTACAAGCCGGAAAAGAAGGCGCAGCAGGCATTCTGGAATATCTTACACCCAACCCCTAAAGGGGAGTTATTCCAGCAGAATAATTGTAAAGGCTAATTGAAAAAATAAATTTATAATTTAAATACTCTGATCCCCCTTTAGGGGATAGGGGCAAAATAAAAAACCATGGCAGATATATCTTCAAATTTCCTGGGCATCAAATCTCCCAATCCATTTTTGCTGGCGAGTGCACCTCCAACCGATAAAAAAATAAATGTGCTCCGTGCTTTCGAAGCAGGCTGGGGTGGTGTTGTGTGGAAAACCCTGGGCAGCCAGGTAAAGAATGTTTCGTCCCGTTATTCGGCCGTAAATTTTAATGGCGGTAAAGTGATGGGTTTTAATAATATCGAACTCATCAGTGATCGTCCATTAGAAATCAATCTGAGAGAAATTACCGAGTGTGTAAAATTGTTTCCCGACAGGGCAATGATTGTTTCGTTGATGGCAGATAATAATAAAGCCGACTGGCACGAGTTGATAAAAAAATGTGAGGATGCAGGTGCCATGGGTTTCGAATTAAACTTTGGTTGTCCGCATGGCATGACCGAAAGAGGCATGGGGGCAGCCGTAGGGCAAGATCCTGAAATTGCCGCCATGGTAGTTGAGTGGGTGATGGAAAAAGCAACCATTCCTGTAATCACAAAACTAACACCTAATGTACATTCGCCGGTTCCAACAGGTATTGCCTGTGTTAATGCAGGTACCGATGCATTGTCGTTAATCAATACCATACAATCCGTTACTGGCATAGATTTGGACACATTGGTGCCAAATCCTTACGTGGCAGGCAAGAGTGTTTTTGGCGGTTATTGCGGTCCCGCAGTAAAACCAATTGCATTAAAAATGTTAACCACCATCAGTCAGGATCCCATCACATCAAGAGTGCCTATTTCCGGAATTGGTGGAATAAGCACCTGGAAAGATGCAGTTGAATTTATGTTGTTGGGTGCAGCTAACGTGCAGGTATGTACGGCCGCTATGAAACATGGTTTCAGAATTGTAGAAGACATGATTGAAGGGATGAATAACTGGATGGATGAAAAAGGTTTTAAAACCCTTGATGATTTTATTGGAAAGAGTGTAGAAAAAATTACGCATTGGGAAGACCTTGATATCAACTATCACCAT
>JANPAP010000550.1:0-2455 GCA_031429975.1 Chitinophagaceae bacterium | reverse complement strand
GACTGCAAAATTTTGCAGTCCATTTTTATTTTAAGTTTTTTTATTGGTCCAATGATAATGGGTAATCATACAAGGCATCATAGCCCGGATAAAAACCACTGATTGTAATTGATTTTGATTGGCCAATTGCTTTGTCCAATTCATCCATATTTTTTACATCTTTATCATTCACTCTTACAATTACAAAACCATCTCTCATTCTAGTTTGATCTTTTAAAGCGCCATCATTTATTTTCTTAACTATCACACCGCCGGGTACTCCAAATTCTCTTGCTTTTTTTGCATCGAGTGTTACGAAATCTGCTCCCAGTTTGGATAGCATGGAGTTGTCTTGTTTTACAATATCAAAATTTCCAATTTTGTTTTTTAAGGTTGCCGAGCTGGTAAATTCTTTTCCATTTCTGGAATACACAACACTTATTTTATCGCTGGGTTTGTAACGGGTTACCAACTCTTGTAATTCGGATGCAAGAGTTACAGATGAGCCATTGATACTTTTAATGATATCGCCTTTTTTTAAACCGGCTTCTTGTGCAGCACTACCAGTTGCAACATCTGTAATTACCAGCCCATCACCATTATAATTTAAATTCATTCTTTGTTTTTGATCATCGGGTATATCGTTGGTATTTGCAGTAGATACACCCAGGTAACCTCTTTGTACATTACCATATTTTATGATATCGTCTACTACTTTTTTTACAATGTTTACCGGTATTGCATAAGAGTAGCCGGAGTAATAACCGGTTGGAGAAGCAATAGCAGAATTAATTCCTATAAGTGTACCATTGGTATTTACTAAAGCGCCACCACTGTTGCCCTGGTTTACCGCAGCATCAGTTTGTATAAACGACTCAACAGGCGAATTATTTTTGGTTCCTTTATTCAGCCCAAGGCTTCTGGCTTTTGCACTTACGATTCCTGCAGTAACAGTAGTTTCTAAATTTAATGGATAACCGATTGCTAAAACCCATTGGCCAATTTTTACATCATCGCTGTTACCATATAATAAATAAGGTAATGCGCCGGCTTCAATTTTTATTACGGCTAAATCGTAGGCAGGATCGGTGCCGATAACTTTTGCTGTATAAGATTTTTTGTTGCTTAGTGTAACGGTTAATTCATCTGCATTTTCAACAACATGATTATTGGTTACAATATACCCATCATCGCTGATGATCACTCCGGATCCAGAAGCTCTTTGTTCGGGGATATAAGAATTACCTCTTCCAAAAAACTGGCTGAACACATCATCATCAAAAAAATCACTAAAAGGGTTTGCAGGCCTTTGAGATTTTGGTAAATTATTATTTACCTGTTTTGCATTTGTTTTGGTTTTAATATGCACCACTGCTGGTAATGCAGAGGCGGCCGGTTGTGTAAAATCAACAACACCGGGTGGTAAATTATCATCTGCCAATCCAGCAAATTTATAATTGGATGGTATGGCGCCAAACTGTTGACCAGCATAAGTTTGGTTGTTTTTTACAATTTTTGTGTAAGTCCAAATTACAACCAGAGCAGTAACGGCACTAATGGTTACTGTAAGTAAGAGTTGTTTAATTTTCATCTGTTATTATTTTTTGTTTTCAAGATAATTATGTTGGTATTACTAAGGTCAATTATTATGCCTGCTACCACAAAATAACGAAGCCCTGACAAAATGTAATTTGCTAACAGGCATCTTTAACAATTAATTAGTAAGGCTTTCGTAGATCAATTATAAAGATAACAAAAACGCAACGGTATCAACAGCATCGGCATAATCCATCAGGCCGGGGTTTTGAGCATTTCCAAAAGGGATATTCAAACCTGGTATGCACTGGATATTTTCTTCGGCTTGCAATGAATTTACCAGCGTATCCCAATCCTCATAAAACCCATAATTTAATTGGCTGATGGGAGAAAAAAAGGATTCACTTTCAACCAATAAAGTGCTATCATTCGTCATGTAAAAACGATTGTTCATAATCTGAATGGTAAGATTATAATCATAGTTGTTTTTGTATTTATGATGATCTGCAAAATATTTATATTGATGAAATGATTGCAATAAGGGCACAAAATCATAATCTTTTGGAACAAAAATTTTGGTGACATTTCTGCACCCTAATCCAAAAAAACTATGGATGTCATCTGACAATTTTTCAAGCTCTTCTTTAGATTCTGTTCCTTTTATAAGGGCCACCGAAGTACGGTTACGGCGGATGATGCTGGGGTATTTAGAAAAATAATGTTCAAAATAAACCGCACTGTTATTGCTGCCGGTGGCAATATAAGCATCGCAGCCTTTAAGCATTGGAGCAATTATAACCAGTTGAGCTATCTCATCATTCCATTCAACCATTTTTTGTAAAAAATGTTTGAATAACACATCATCTTTTGAAGAGAGTTTGATGTATTGAAAATGCCCGGAAATAAATGCCGCTAAAAAATCATGAAACCCAACCAGTGG
>JANPAP010000549.1:0-5293 GCA_031429975.1 Chitinophagaceae bacterium | reverse complement strand
ATTTTTCTTCTGCATTTTTTTTGCAGTTATTGTTTTTTAAAAACTGCAGTTACTATAATAGCGCCTGGTTTTGGATTATTTTATTTGTAGCACCCGCCTTTTTTGCATTTAGGGTAAATTTTAATTTTCATGAAAACTGGGTATTGAATAACTGGACCGAACCTGAAAATTTATTTTATTTAAAATGCATCAACTGGGTAGTACGGGTTTTGGTAATTTTATTTTTGATTTTTATTATCTGGATATTTAAAGACAAAAACAATCAACCTTTTTACGGAGTAAAAGCAATGAGCAATTTAAAACCCTATCTTTTTATGTTGCTTTTTATGATTCCGTTAATTGCATTGGCAAGTACTCAAAAAGATTTTTTGCAGATGTATCCAAAAGTGAAATCACTGTATGCGCTTTCATTAAATAAAGGGCAATATATTTTATTCGAATCTTGTTATGGATTCGATTTTGTAAGCATCGAATTTTTTTTCAGAGGATTTTTAATATTGTCGTTGGCAAAAATTTGTGGCACCCATTGTATAGTGCCGGCTGCCTGTTTTTATTGTACCATTCATTTGGGAAAGCCAATGGGAGAAGCCATCAGTAGCTTTTGGGGTGGCATGTTACTGGGGATCATCTCTTACAATAATAAAAGTATCTGGGGCGGACTGTTGGTTCATTTGGGAATTGCATGGTTAATGGAATTGGGAGGGTGGATTGGTTCTAACTTTATTTAAAATATCAAATTGATTTTATTCAATTCGTGCAGTAATTAAAACTTAATTTTAAAGTACAATGAAACCGGTACTGCATTTTTCTTTATTAATTTTTATTGCAATTTTTTTATGGGGTTGCCCATACGAATCATCCTACCCCATCGATAAAGAACCCATGCAAAATATAGATGAAGATATCTTGGGAAAATGGGCGGCATTTGCTGCAAGGCCGGCAAATGATGGTGAAACAAAAGAGATGCCTGTAAAAATTATTTTTTCCAAACGCAACGAAATGGAATATGATATTTTTATTACCGGGTATATTGAAGAGTTGCGCCGGTACAAGGTTATAAAAGATGATACGATTAGAGGCACTGCATTTATTTCTACAATTGCCAATAAGGAATTTTTAAACACTTTTATTTTCGGCAAAATTTATATTGCTGAAATGCGCAAAGAAAATACTTTCCTTTCATTGTTTACTTTAAATGAACACTTCACTTCTAAATATATCAAGAACAGTGAATCGCTTCGGCTGTCGATTGATTTTCATTATAAAACCAGGGCTAAGCCCAGTTATGATGAATGGTTCATTATAAAAAATCTTCAGAAAGTAAATTAGTTAATTGTGTTTCGTTGATGCATTGTAAAACTAATTGGACAAAATATTATTTTGTACTTTCAGGTAAATGATTGAATATGAAAAAAAGCAAGATAGCAGGTATTGGCATGTATGTTCCTCAAAATGTAATCACCAATAACGATCTAACCAAATACATGGAAACTTCTGATGAATGGATTCAGGAACGTACCGGAATTAAGGAACGGCGTTATGCCCATCGCACCAACGAAACCACCACTACAATGGGTGTTGAAGCTGCAAAAATTGCAATTGAAAGAGCTGGCATTACAGCACAGGATATCGACTTTATAATATTTGCAACAATTTGTCCCGACTATTATTTTCCGGGTTGTGGGGTATTGGTACAACGGGCAATGAAGATGAAAGAGATTGGTGCATTAGATGTTCGTAACCAGTGCAGCGGATTCGTTTATGCGTTATCGGTAGCCGATCAGTTTATTAAAACCGGGATGTATAAAAACATACTGGTTATTGGCAGTGAGAAACATTCTTTTGGTTTAGACTTTAGTACAAGGGGCAGAAATATTTCTGTTATTTTTGGTGATGGTGCCGGTGCAGTAGTATTGCAACCTGCCGAAAAAGAAGGGCAGGGAATTTTGAGTACCCATTTGCACAGTGATGGAGAAAGTGCCGAGATGTTAGCCATGTTTAATCCGGGTACACATGCAAATTATTGGACAGAAAATAAGCTGGCCGATTTTGATGAAGCCGAAATAGGTGAAATGTTTATGAGCAAAGCGATGATTGACAATGCCCAAAATTTCCCAACTATGGATGGCCCATCTGTATTCAAAAAAGCAATTGTAAAGTTTCCGGAAGTAATTGTAGAATCCTTAACTGCAAACGGTTTAACGGTTTCAGATTTATCAATGCTTATTCCACACCAGGCCAATTTAAGGATAGCACAGTTTGTTCAGCAAAAATTAAAATTATCGGACGATCAGGTATTTAATAACATACAAAAATTTGGCAACACAACCGCTGCTTCGGTACCTATAGCATTATGCGAAGCTTGGGAAAAAGGTAAAATAAAAGAAGGGGATTTGGTTTGCCTGGCTGCATTTGGTAGTGGATTTACCTGGGCCAGTGCTTTAATAAAATGGTAAAATTACACAGTAGTTTTCCTTAGTATTTATTGTTTTTAAAAAGATCGCTCAAGCTGACTAATACCTCTAAAATTTTACTATTATTGCATGAACTAAAACTAACGTAAAGTTGTTCAAGGGTTTTTAAATAATCCTTAATCGCAATAATTTATTTTTTATGAATCGTAAACTAATTTATTTTATTAATCCTGTTGCCGGTACCAAAGGGAAGGAACAGTTGATAAAATTAATTAAAGAAAAAACGGAGCATTATTTAATTCCTTACGAAATATTATATACCAATCCGGAAGGCGATTATTTTTTTTTAAAAGAAAAAATTGAAATGGAAAACATTACAGACATTATTGTTTGTGGTGGAGATGGTTCCATTAGCCAGGTTGCCAGTGTTTTAATTGATGAACCCGTAAACGTTGGGGTCATTCCAATGGGATCTGGAAACGGGTTGGCGTTGGCTGCAAAAATTCCTAAAAATACCAGTAAGGCACTCGATTTAATTTTTACCGGTAAAGCCTCCTACATCGATTCGTTTTTTATTAATGCTACTTTTAGTTGTATGCTTTGTGGCCTTGGGTTTGATGCACAGGTAGCCCATGATTTTGCAAAGCAGCCACACCGGGGATTAGGCACTTATATTAAGCAAACGCTTGCAAATTTTTTTACAGCAAAATTGTATTCATTTGATATTGTAAACAAAGGAAAGTCGTTTAATGCGTCTGCCTATTTTATAAGTATCGCCAACAGTAACCAGTTTGGCAATCAGTTTACAATAGCTCCCAGAGCCAGTTTAAGCGATGGGTTGCTGGATATTGTGATTGTAAAAAAAATGAATAAACTAAAGTTGATGTGGAAACTTTTTAAACAGGTTCGTAATGGAAATTTTGCTGAGTACGACGAAAATAAATTTCATTGTACCGATATTCTTTATTTTCAAACCCCTCGTTTAATTATACATAATTTAAACAAAGCACCATTGCATATTGATGGCGATCCGGCTCAAACCGCAGGAAAATTCGCTATCCAAATTATCCCTAAAGCCTTTAAACTAATTCAACCTATAAGTTAGTTGTTCTATTATGTTAATTGGCATCCGTACTTATATAGATAGAAGCGGTTTAATTATCAGTCACAAAAAAATCCATAATAATTCAGTAAATTACTGGACTTCATTTTCGGTTATTAAATAAATTAAAACAATGAGAACTGTAGCAAATATTTTACATAGCAAAGCACCGGTATTTAATATTATTGATTCAAAAGCAAAAGTTATTGAAGCATTACAAATGATGAATGCGGTGAACCTGAGTTATCTGGTTGTAAAATCGGGAGAAACATTTTGTGGTATTTTTTCTGAAAGGGAATACAGCCGCAATGTAATATTGAAAGGGCTTCACAGCGATAGCTGTGCTGTTGAGGAAGTGATGTGTGCTTCCATGCCCATTGCCGGCTTGCAGGATACGGTAGAGCATTGTATGCAAATGTTAAACAGCCATAAAACCCGGTATATTGTTGTGTTTGATGAGCAGGAATTTGTTGGCGTAATTACAATCAATGATGTTTTAAGGGATGTGATTGAAAATAAAGAAATGGTTTTCGATAAACTTTTATTAAAAGAAACAACTTCAATGCAGGATAAAATATTTTAAGCAAGTGCAGGAATTTATTTCAGTGCATTCAATAACTCTTTTAATTTCCCTTGATTATAATTTGTATTAAAAGAACGTATCACATCCAGTTTTTCTGCAGCTGTTAAATGAAAATTCAATGCGGCAGTTTTTTCTTCTACTTCCGGTGCATACATAAAAGTAAAACGTTTGAAATTATTGAAAGTTGAATCTTTTAAATAACTGTATTGATCCGTTTGAAAATAATCCTGCAACTTATACCAGTTATGTTGCAGCATGGTTGCCGGTTTTAATAAAAAGTCGGTGATCGATCCAGTTTCTAACGGTTGTTGCCAGTTGTCTTTTATCCGGTCTCTTAATTGTACAATCACAACGCCACTGGTATTGGCAGCAATCCAATCTTTAAAATTATCAATAAAACGCAGGGTGGTTTCCTGTCCAAAATTATCTCTTAACCCTGCATCCATTACATCAATTACCGGATTGCTGGGCAGCCATACATTTGGCAAAACATAAGGGAACGTAGCATTCATCCTGAGCGCCGTTAATACCCGAAGATTACCCGGATTTTGATTTTTAAACATTGCCGCAAAATCTACTGCATCCGGGCTGTAACTGCTGTCGTTTACAAATGCCCTTGGCTTCATCATAAAACTTAAAGGCTGAGAGCTGATCATTAATTTGCGCCCATCTCTGGTAATAACCGAATTAAAAATGATCAATGGAATTTTTGCAGATTTTTCATCGGCGGCATAATCATTTATTTGTTTGTCTAATAATCTACCCGAATTTTCATTTAGTTTTTCCTCAAATGCATAACCACGGTCTTTTACATATTGGTAAGGGGCCACCGTAAATTTTTGTGCAGGCGAAAAAATATCACGGGTAATCATCGACGAAAAAACAGGGTTCAACAAATCTTGTGTAATGTTATTGATGTAATTGGGATTATTTAAATCGATTTGTGGATTGGTTTTATTTTTTAAATACAACTCTCGATAATAAGTAGCCGATAACATGCCTCCACTGGCACCACTAATTAAAAATGCCTGCTTCATTAATTTACCCTTCGATTCTTCATCCAGTTTTTGAAGCATATTCATTACGAATGTGGTGCTTCTTAAACCACCACCACTTACGTTAATAAATACCAATGTTGGTTTCTCGGCGTCCTGTTTTTTTTTCCAGTTTTCTAAAATCTGCAACATATTGGCC
>JANPAP010000548.1:0-1741 GCA_031429975.1 Chitinophagaceae bacterium | reverse complement strand
TATTTTTACCGAGAATTACTAAAATGCTGAAACTGCCATTTTTATTTTTCTTGATTACTCAATTATATTTTGCCCAATTATTTAAAAAATATTATTACGGGCACAATTGAAATATTTAGTAAGTATTTATTTTAAGTGCATCAAATTAAAACAGGTTAACACAAATTATGTGCATATGTACTTTTAGAGCCATTACTAATCAGAATTTATAAATGAAACGAATGAATGTTTTTATACTATTCTCTTTTTGTTTCATAAGTCTTTGTGCTTTTTCGCAAAAAAACAGTTTAGAAAGAAATTCAACACTTGATACAAATTTTATTAATGAATTCGAAAATGGCTTTGAAAATAATATGCTGAAAATTTACTCGCAAAGTCATCAAGATTCAGGGATTTTATATTTACAATTTTTTAAGTTTAACTGTAAAGGCAATTGGATCAATTCTAAATTTTTTCCCTTTCCTGTAAAGATACATCCTCAAATATTTCCTGTAATATATCCTGTAAGTAAAGTTCAACGGCCGAAGTTTTTAACGATTCATGGCAATATATCCTATGATTTTTTTTACCGTTCTAAGATTGATACTCCGATGAGACAGGATGATTTTCAGCAACATACCGAAAGGGTTTATCTGAATGTTTTACTAAAAGAAAAGTATCCGTTGAAAGTAGGATTTGTATTAAGGCAAAACAATTCTCCTTTTTTCAGAAATTTTATGGACCTGAATTTTCAGTTTGATCGTTTTGGATTTACAAAAAACATTAAACAGGATTTAATAAACAAGCTTTTGGTTCAATTACCCAATCGCCCCGATTTGAAAGGAATTGAAGCAGCACTAAAAGATAAGCAACAACAATTACTACAATTAAAGTCGTGGATGGAAAGTCCGGCAACCCTACAAAAAATTATTGAAGATCGAGAACAGCAATTCAATACGAGACCATCCAACCTCATTTCAATAGCAGATCCAAAAATTCCATCGATTGATTCAATTGACTTTGCGAAAAAGCTGGTTAACAAATTTAATTCCAACAGTAGCGTTGTTGGAGCTCAAAAGAAAAAGGTAGATAGTTTGCAGGCAAGCTACCGTGAGTTACTTAGTAAAAAAAGAGATAGTGCAGAGTTGAAATTTGCCAAATTATATGAGAGAAAAAAAGAGCAAATAGATTCCATTCAGCAAACACTCAGGCAATTGCAAAAAAAGGCAGACAGCCTGAAAAATGTTGTACAAAAAGACCTTGCAAAAGCCAAGCAAAAAATCAATAGTGTAACCGGCGAAAAAGATTTAAAGAAGATAGCTGCTGCATTTGGTATCAATATCGATTCAATTGGCAAATTTGAAAGGCGGTTGGTAGCACTGAAGAATTTCAGTGTGGGAAGAAGTATTATTGATTATACCGAACTAACGGCGCAGAATATTACGGTAACCGGAGTAAACGTGGAGTATAACCCTTCTTATTATGCCGCCTTTGCAGCGGGTAAAATTGATTATCGTTTTCGTGATTTTTTAAATCCGAATGTAAAAAATGATGCACAATACCTACTGCTTGGCAGGTTTGGTATTGGAGACAAAGAAAAAAAAGCCTTGATATTTACATTATTTCAGGGAAGAAAAAGTCAATCTCAATTTACCTCATCGGATACAGTCTCAAGCGAAGTGAACATTTTAGGATATTCTGTTGAGGCCATTTTTAAAAAAGAAGAAAACAGTAGTTTCAGTATTGAGGTTGCAAAATCCAC
>JANPAP010000547.1:0-3976 GCA_031429975.1 Chitinophagaceae bacterium | reverse complement strand
GTTTTCGGCAGAGATTGAAACGTAGGTGTTGGCCACATTTACAAATTGCTGGCTGCTGTAATTCCACATCCTCATGGAGGTATTATTTTGTGCAGTTGCATCTAACCCGTTTGATGCCGATGGATTTGGCCCTGTTACCATTGTTCCAACTCCTGGAGTATAAACACCTGAATTCTGCCAGCTATTATAAATGCTGTTGGCATTTGTTAATGGAGCAGTCATTAATCTCCAGGCTCTTCTTGAAGGAATATATCTTTCAACATTTGTTTTTCCGATAATATTACATCCCGTAGGTATTTCAGCAACCCTTGCAGTTAAAGCAGCATCCGATTTTAAAAAAAGAGTACTATCTGTAAATAGGGTTCCACCATCTACAGTTAAAGTGTTTTTTACGTTTGATACTGATTTTAATTGTACTCCATTTGCAGATTTGCTGATACTAAGATTATTAAATGTAGTGGCGTTGGTTCCACCAACATAAGATATGGTTGTATCTGTATTTCCTGTTATAACAACCGTACTATTGCTGGCTGCAAAATTACCGTTATTATTAAAGGCTGCATTATTTACAACCAACTGTACATTGCCATTCATTACTAAATGGCTTCTTTGGTTTATTTTAATTTGCTGAGCATTACTAATGGAAACTAACATTAAAATTAAAGCCGCTGTAAATAATACAACTTTAATTGAATGATGGGTGCTGGTGATTGTTTTCATAATTGGGTATTTTATTAATAGTAAGCTATCCGTATGCCAATTAGCAAACCACTGAAAACCATACTTATAAAATTTAAAAATCAAGCCCGTTATTCCATTTTGTAGCGTACAATTCCAATAAATAGAATTCTGGATGTTTTTATAATTGAAAAAATAGGTTGATGCCCATTTTCGAATTAAACTGGTAATTAAGTATCAACCTGAATTATTAAAGTGATATAATCATTTTAATATCGACTTAAAAAAATTTACTCAAAGTGTTTCTATGCTAAATGCAACCTATACATAAGTTGAATGCTTACTTTTTTTACTTAACTTATTTAAGTTAATTTGCTGCCTTATAATTAAAATCTTCCATGAAGCAAATAAAGTTCAAATCGATATTGCCCCATTTAATAGCGGTGCTAGTTTTTTTAGTTGTTGCAGTTATCTTCTGCAAACCTGCTTTAGAAAGCGGTGTAGTGATTCAACAAAGTGATGTTACCGCTGTAGAAAGCATGAAACACCAGAGTGAGTTGTATAAGCAAGAACATGGTGTATATCCTTTATGGATTAGCAGTATGTTTAGCGGTATGCCTGCTTACAATATTATTTTTGATGGCCCCATATCGCCCTTTCAATACATCAATAAAACATTGCAACTTTGGTTACCCAAACCTTTAAATTTTTTCTTTTTAAGTTGTATTTGCTTTTATATTTTTTGCATGTGTATCCGCATAAGGCCTTATGTGGCCATATTTGCAAGCCTTGCGTTTGCATACAGCACCTACAACCCTATTTTGGTTGTGGCCGGCCACGATACCAAACTACTGGCAATGGCCTATGTCCCTGCCCTGCTGGGTTCCATCATTTTACTGTATGATAAAAAATATATTTCAGGCTTTATGCTTACGGCTGTTTTTGCCACTTTACACCTAATGCAAAATCACCAGCAAATCAGTTATTATGCTTTTCTCATCATCGCCATCATGTCTTTTTTCTATTTAATAAAATGGATTCGTGAAAAAGAATTTGTACATATTGTAAAAGCCTTACCACTGGCTATTGGAGCTGCCTTATTTGGCGTTATGATTAATGCCATCATTTTATTTCCGGTGTACGATTTTGCAAAATATTCAAAGCGAGGCGGACAATTGGTAATGGATAGCAAGGCAGAAAAATCGACTGATAAAATTGAAAAAAATAAAACTCAAGGCCTTTCCAGAGACTATGCTTTTCAATGGAGCAACGACAGAATTGAAGGACTAACACTTTTATTTCCGGGTATCAAGGGTTATGGTACTTACTTTTCGAAGAGAGAGGAGGAATATAATATTTTTCCAAAACTTGCTGATAATTCAGCCGTATCAACCTACCTCTCCGAAAAATTAAATGTTCCCGGAGATCAGGCTGAAAATATTGCTGCCAATTTATCTGGCAAAATTTATTGGGGCGATAAACCATTTACCTCCGGGCCTGCTTACCTGGGTGCTGTAATCTGTTGCCTGTTTGTACTGGGATTGTTTTTACTGGATGGTAAACATAAGTGGTGGATATTATCTGCAAGCATATTGGGTATTATTTTGGCGATGGGAAAAAATTTTCCGGCCATCAATAATTTCCTGTTTGATTATTTACCATTTTACAACAAATTCCGAACACCGGAAATGGCATTGGTTATACCGCAATTTTTATTTCCAATGTTGAGTGTTATGGCTGTTCAAAAGCTTACCGACATTGACTTTACAGCAAATTTAAAAGTATTTAAATTTACAGCTATCAGCATGTCGGCTATTTTTGCACTTGCCGCAATTTTGTATTTTAGTTTTGATTACAGCAAAGAAAATAAACAAAGAACGGCAGCCATCAATACCGCTTTTGCAAAACAAGACAGCTCTTTAAACGATCGCTTACAAAGCATCAATCAACAATATCCGGGGCTTACCGATAACCAGGTGTACGAAGATTTTATTTATCAAACCAAGGGCGATACAAAAGTTTCGAAAGATTTATTAAATGCCTTAAGAACAGACAGGCAAACATTTTTTAGAAACGATTTACTCCGTTCATTTTTATTTGTTTTTTTAACGCTTGTGTTGATTGGTTTAAGTTTTTATAAAAAAATAAACAGCAGTATTTTATTAATCGGTTTAACGCTGTTGGTATTAATTGATTTGTTGCCGATGGGCATGCATTATATCAATGAAAAAAGTTTTGATTCGGCAGAAAAATATCAGGCCAATGAGTTTACTGCATCGGATGCTGATAAAACAATTTTACAGGATAAGGATCCTAACTTCAGGGTGTACGATATGAGTGGTGGTGACCCTTATCAAGATTCCAAGCCATCTTATTTCCACAAATCTATTGGCGGGTATCATCCGGCAAAAATTGGCATCTATGATGATTTGATAACTTATCAATTAAGCGGCCAGCCAAACACGGCTGTATTAAATATGTTAAATGCAAAATACATCATTCAAAAATCGAGTGATGGCAAAACTGCACATGCAATTCAAAACCCAGGCGCAATGGGCAATTGCTGGTTTGTAAATGCTGTAAAATTTGTTGATGGGCCAGTTGCCGAAATGAGGGCATTGGATAATTTGAATCCTAAAGACACTGCAGTTATTGATAACAGTTATAAAAATATTGTTACAGGCTTTGCGCCTGCTGATAGTACTTCTAGCATTAAAGAAACCAGTTTCGATAACATGGCTATTAAATATGAAAGCAATAGTAACAGCGCCAACCTGGCCGTTTTTAGCGAAATATTTTACAAAGACTGGAATGCAACGATTGATGGTAAACCTGTACCAGTTGCCAAAGCAAATTATGTTTTAAGAGCATTGGTGATACCAGCCGGCAAACACATCATTGAATTTAAATTTGAACCCACAATATTTAAAACCAGTTATACAATTTCATTAATTACAAACTGGCTGTTATTTGTAATGCTGATTGGCTTTGGGTTTTATGCAATAAAAAAATCGGGGAACAAAAAAGAACTGGATGCCTAATATCAGCAAATTGCAAAAGGAATATTTTTTAAATGAATCGGATGATTTAGCCAATAACATCAATACAAAGGCAAATGAATTGTATTTTTTGCTGAAAAATTTTGATGCTTCCAATTTGCAAATAACCGAAGAATATAAAAATTATTTTATTCAGCATCATTTAGGAAGGCGTTTGTTTTTCTCAATTCAAAACAGTGCACACATCATTTATCAATCGGTAAAAAAAACCGGCAAACCACTAAATGAAATAAATTTTA
>JANPAP010000546.1:0-9843 GCA_031429975.1 Chitinophagaceae bacterium | reverse complement strand
GCAAAAAAAACTGGCTGAAATGGTTACCGAAATTACCAAGGCACAATTGATGAATTGGCGGCTGGGTGTTTTAATGAATGAAGGAAAAGTTACGCCGCAACAAGTAAGCATGGCCAAAAGAAATGCCTGCGAAGTGGCCACCAATATTACCCGTGATGCCCGCCAGATGCTGGGCGGAATGGGCATTACAGGCGAATATCCGGTAATGCGCCACATGATGAATTTGGAAAGTGTTATCACTTACGAAGGCACTCACGATATTCATTTGCTGATAACAGGCATGGATGTTACGGGGTTGAATGCGTTTAAGTAGCCCCCTCTAACTCCCCCGAAGGGGGAGAACAGGAAGGCAACAGTTTATTAAATAGCAATCAATTTTTAATTCTTAATTTTTAATTGTTTTGTTCCCGGCATTTGAAAATTTAATCAACATCGTTGCGTCGCACACTTGTACTTTTATTGCTTTATTCAGCTGATAAATTATGAACTGAAAAAAATAAAATTGCAACATTCAGAATGAATAACTCATAATTCAAAACTTATAATTCAAAACTAAATAGAGACAAATGAGTATAAAACAAGTCTGTGTAATTGGCGCCGGCACCATGGGAAACGGTATTGCGCATGTATTTGCCCAAAGCGGATTTGCCGTTACTTTAATTGATGTAAGTGCTTCACAATTGGAAAAAGCCCTTGCAACAATCAGCAAAAATTTCGACAGGCAGATTGCAAAAGGAACCATTACCGAAGAAGCAAAAGCCACTGCCATGGCCAATATTACCACTGCAACAGAAATTGCTGAAGGCGTAAAAAATGCAAACCTTGTTGTGGAAGCAGCTACCGAAAATATCGATCTGAAACTAAAAATATTTAAACAATTGGATGAGGCTGCACCGGCTGGTTGCATTCTTGCAAGCAATACATCCTCCATTTCTATTACTAAAATTGCGGCTGTTACCAAACGGCCCGAGTTGGTAATCGGTATGCATTTTATGAACCCCGTTCCGGTGATGAAACTGGTGGAAATCATAAACGGATATGCTACAAAAAAAGAAGTAACCGAAACCATTGTTGCGTTGAGCAAACAACTTGGCAAAATTCCATGTGCTGTAAATGATTACCCCGGCTTTATTGCCAATCGCATTTTAATGCCCATGATTAACGAAGCCATTTACAGTTTGTTTGAAAGTGTTGCCGGAGTAGAAGAAATTGATACGGTGATGAAATTGGGTATGGCACACCCGATGGGCCCATTGCAGTTGGCCGATTTTATCGGACTGGATGTTTGTTTGAGCATTTTAAAAGTGTTGCAGGATGGTTTTGGCAATCCAAAATATGCAACTTGCCCCTTGTTGGTAAATATGGTTATGGCTGGTAAATTGGGTGCAAAAAGCGGAGAAGGATTTTACACTTATACTACAGGCAGCAAGGAGCTAACAGTTAGCAAGCAATTCAAAATGTAAATTGATTATTGTTCTTTTGCAAATTCGAATTAATTTTAGGCAACCAAAATATTAGCAGCTATGAGTAAGCATTTATTAAACTGTTTCCTTTTTTTGCTATTTATTTTATCGGCATGCAAAAAAAATGAACAGGCTATCATTAGCCAGGGCAACCATTTTAATCTGCTGCTAAAAACTGTTAGTAAATTAAACATCCTTGGGGGTGAAGTAATTAAAGAATATAGTTACAATACCAATAATCAACTTATACAAATCCGCACCAATAGTAATATTCCTTCAAATCCTCCAGAAGATCAATCCGAAATTTTTTACAGAAATAGTTCCGGCCAGCTGGACAGTATCAGCTATTCAGTACAATCAAATAATTCCATTTCATTGCAAACAAAAACAATTTTTGTTTATAACCCATCAGGCAAAATAATATTATCATCTTGTAAAACCAGTCAACTTACTACTACATTTAAAGACAGTTCCATTTATCTGTATTCTGGCAATATTTTACAAAACAGAAAAGACTACCGGAGTTTTGATGAGGGGTTACATTTCAGTTTACTACGGCAGGCCAATTTTATATTTGATGCAAACCAAAACCTTTCCAAATGTATTTATGAATGGTTCAGCAACCCATCAGTAGATACCCTAACTTTTATGTATGATGCAATGCAAAACCCAGTACCCAAATGGAATGCATCATTTTATTGGGGGCCTATTTTTTATGATGATTTTCATCCAGCGCATAATTTTACATCAATTTCAAGCAATAATTTAGGAAGCAATTTATTTTTAAATTATCAATATGGCATTAACCAAAAACCGCTTTACTTAAAACAAATTCAGCCAGGTGGATTGGATGATGCAGAAATTTATTTTTACTACGATTAACCTTTCTTACTTATTTTTTATTAATCATTATTTAAATGCAGAAAAAACTTTTTATGGTTTTACTGGGCTGCACACCCAAAGGAAGAAACACGGAGCAACACGATGTATTTTTTGGAATCGGCAAATCAATCGCTGATTTAAAAACACAAATGGAAAACTTTTGGCCCGGTACCCAATTGCATATTGATGCCTGGAGGGAAGTTACAAATGTGGATGGATTTTTAGTGGAAGTAATTACATCAACAGAAAAAAAAATCAATAACAAACAACAATTGTATTTTTTAAACTTGGGTGGATATAAGCAAAATGAATTTGAAGAATTTCATTACAAGATGCTTGCTGTTGCTGCAGATAAAGGGAAGGCGGTAAAGGCTGCCATGCAATCTGCATTTTATAAACATACCAGTTTGCCTGGCAAAGGAACTTCTCATATTGATGATAGATATGGAGTAGATGTGGATGACATTTATTCTATAAAAGATATTTTATCAGATGAAATAAAATCTCAATTCAGTATTTTAATAAGTGATAAAATTGTTGATGGATTGACGGAGGATGAATTGCATTTGGGATATTTAAAATGGAGTGAGGTATGAAAATAACCGCAGAGACGCTAAAGAATATAACCGCGGAGGCGCCAAGACGCAAAGGAAAACATTTGAAATAATAAAACTTAGCGTCTCTGCGCCTTAGCGGTAAAAAAAAATAACATGGCTACAAAAAACAACGCAATAGATATTTACATCGAAAAAGCTGCAGAATTTGCACAACCTATTTTGCAGCACTTAAGAAGCCTGGTTCATAAAGCCTGTCCGGATGTTGAAGAAAAAATAAAATGGGGCATGCCGCATTTTGATTACAAGGGAGAAATGATATGCCACATGGCATCGTTTAAACAGCATGCTGTTATGGGTTTTTGGAAAGCTATCCTGATGAAAGACCCCATACTGTTGGCCACCGCAAAATCGGAAGTGGCTATGGGGCATTTGGGAAAAATCATGTCTTTAAAAGATTTACCTGCTGATAAACAAATTATAGCCTGGATAAAAGAAGCGATGCAACTGAATGATGCAGGAATAAAAATTTCTGTAAAGCCTGTTGAGAAAAAAAAATTAATTGTACCCAAATATTTTACTGAAGCTCTGGCAAAAAATAAAAAAGCACAAAAAGTTTTTGATGCTTTTCCTTACTCACATAAAAAAGAATATGTACAGTGGATTACCGAAGCAAAAACAGATACAACAAGAAATAAAAGAATGACCACTGCATTTGAATGGATGGCCGAAGGAAAAAATAGAAATTGGAAATACTAAAAAAACTACTTTTTCTTTTTCACCAAATCATAACTATCATCCACCATTTGCAATAATTGTTTTTTAGTAAGTGTACCATCTGCCTTTACCGTATTCCAATGTACTTTACTCATGTGGTATCCCGGCAAAACAGCCTCCGGATAAGTTTCTCGTAATTCAATGGCGAGTTCGGGATTGCATTTTACATTAAACTGTAAAGGCTGCGTATTTAGGGGCACCAGTAAAAACATTTTGTTGTCAACTTTAAAAACAATTACATCATCGCCAAATGGAAAACCCTCCGTTACGGAAGGTTTCAGTAAAACATATTCTCTTAAAAATTCGATATTCATAGTTTATCTTAAAATGGTTACATCACCTCTTACCTGTAAAACCCTTCCGGTTATCAATTCAAAATCTATCAGGTAATAGTAGGTAGCATCGGGCAATGGTTTACCATTATAAGTACCCCTCCAATCATTGCGGTAGTTGGCCGACTGGTACACCCTGCTACCATACCGATTAAATACCTGAACTTTTACATTTTTCAAGCAATCAAACTGATCATAAATCATCCAGGTATCATTTACCCCATCTCCGTTGGGCGTAAACGCATTTTTTGTTTTGATACAATAAGGCAATACTATAATCTGCACTTCATCATACTTGCTGCAACCTTCATTATTTACAGCTGTAAGGCGGTAGGTGATAGTTTGTTGCGGAGCCATAGCAACTGGCGACAAGGTGTTGGCATTGTTTAAATAGGTAGTTGGCGACCAAGTATAACTAACGGTATTACTAACCGAGGCATTGATGGTAGCATCATCCCCTTTCACAACAGTAATATCATTTCCGGCAAAAACTATTGGGCTAGGCGATACCGTTATACGAACGGTATCCCTTAATTGACAGGTACCTTTTTGAGCCAATAAGAAATAATCTGTTGTAACAATCGGCGAAGCCATGGGACTGGCTACTGACGGATTATCAAGGTTGGCAACCGGCGTCCAGCTGTAGGTTAATGCATTGCTGACTGTATTTAAACGAACAGCGATATTATCACAAATACTGGTATCTGCCCTTCCCATCAAGGTTAAATCAAAAGTAAAACCTACGGTATTAGTTGTTGTAGCAGTGCAATTATTAGCATCTTTAATTGTAATGAAATAATTACCCTGACCAACTGTAAATTGATTGGAAGTTTGAAAAACAATGGCATCTAAACTATAGCTAAATGGCATTGTACCACCGGATGCATTTACAGTAATAGTTCCATTAGGAGTTGGGTTACAACTGGCATTTACCGAACTTGCGTTGGCACTTAAAACTACGGGTTGTCCAACAACAATTGAAGTATCTTTTGTACAGTTATTAATATCTTTTATCCTTACAGTAAATGTACCAGCACTCACGTTAAATGAATTGGCTATTTGATAGACCGTACCCCCATCAACAGAATATTGATAAGGAACCGTACCTCCGTTAGCATTAATACTGATGGTTCCATTATTTCCGCCATTACATTTTACATTGGTAATTGCATAAGTTGCAGTGATTGCTGCTGGTTGTGCTACAACAATGCTTGTATCTTTTGTACAGTTATTGTTGTCCTTAATCCGCACATTATAAGTTCCAGCACTTAGTGTAAAACTATTACCCGATTGATAAACGGTTCCCCCATTAACTGAATATTGAAAAGGCGCTGTACCATTGCTGGCATTAATGCTGATAGTTCCATCATTAGCGCCAAAACATTTCGCTGCAGTAACGGTATAGTTAGCTGCAATTGCAAGCGGCTGTGTAATGCTGATGACAGTGTCTTTAGAACAGTTGCTATTATCCTTAACCCGAACATTGTATGTACCAGCTGGTAAATTAAAAAGGTTACTTGTCTGGAAATTAGTGCCACCATCGGATGAATATTGATATGGGGCAGTACCACTGGCAGTATTGATGCTGATAGTGCCGGTACCGCCATTACAGTTGGCATTTGTTACACTGTAATTAGCCGAAAGTTGGGTACCTCTTGTTACTCTGAAGGTATCAATTCCAAAAATTTCAACAGCCGGATTATTAAATTGTGCATACACCGATTTGATGATATAAGTAGTTACACCGGCAGTTACAGTTGCAGGGCAAACATTATTGAAATTCACCCTAAATTTTGAAGCATTAATGGAACTGGTATCACCGGTTGCCAGTAAATTTCCGCTGGTATCATACAACTCAACTCTTTTAAATAATGAAGGGCCTGAAGCTGGGACAAAACGCCAGCTTTCGTTTAACCCAATCTGCCCCCATGGTGCATCTGAAGCTTTTCTTCCCGGAGCCATAATGGCCTGATCCCTGTTATAATTTTGTAAGCCAATCATCGCCCTTCCCTGGTTCCATCCCAAACAGTTTTGCTTATCAAAAACAAACACTTCAATAATACCCGTTCCTTCATACAACACAATTTGATGCGTATTATTTATTAGTGTATCACAACGATCGGTACTATAAAATAAAGGCACTTTGTAAAAACTTAAAATCCATTTGCGATGCGGTGCAATACCGGTTACATTATATTTAATTTTTTGAGACGGAGACGTGGTATAGGCTGGATCAATATCATGATAAGGTCCCATAATTAAAGCCCTATCATATAAGATACTTGGCAAATCTTGTGCAGATCCTGTTGTTGCTGATAAAGCTCCAGCGTTATTTAAAATAGCATAATGACTAGAAGCATTTGCCTTAGTAGGATCAAAACTAATATAACCATTTGTGCTTACCACAAGATCATTATAATTTATCCCGTAAAACGGAAATGTAAATGGAATTGAAATTAATGCTGTGTATTTATCGTCAATCGTTAATGAAGTGGAAACTCCCGGAACACCCGGAGAAATATAAGGGGAAAAACAATTACCAGGGCCACTCAAGGGATTTACTACATAACTTGATGACGATGCATGAATATTTGGAATGGTACTGGAAATGGAAAAGCAGGAACTGCCTCCACAACCAATGGTTGTATCCTTGGCACAATTAAAAGAAAAAGACGTTGGCTGAGCTGCTGGAATAGTAACACAGATACCAAATGTACCTGCATTTAATATAGCACCTTTAGCCCAAACCCTTACCCATAAAGTATTTCCAGGCGTTTGCCCAGTTACAGAAATATAGGGCATCAACGGATTGGCACTACTATTATCATCGCAAGACAACAACACCAAACTGTTACAATTGGTTCCTCTGTAAATAGCCATCCCGCCATCCAACATAGTACCCACCTGCATATCAAAATCTAATGCACCACCTGCAGGAATCGTTACTTTAAACCAAACATCTCCATCAACAAAATTTGCACAACCCGGTGCTGCCATACCTGTAGAAGCAGTTGCACTCTGTGTAGTAAAAAATTGAAAATTGCATGAATTGGCTGGCGATAATATTATAGCATTACAAGGCTCATCGTTGGCTGGTGGTGGTGGCGGAATTTGCACACAAATACCAAAAGTGCCTTTTGGCGTAGTTCCATTTGACCAAACCCTAATCCAGATAGTACTACCCGGAACTAATCCACTGGCAATTATCTTTCCCATCAATGGGTTGGAACTGCTGTTATCATCACAAGTAATCAATACCAAACTATTACAATTGTTACCTCTGTAAATTGCAAGACCTCCATTGGTCATGGCTCCATTTTTTGTATCAAAAATCAATGCGCCACCTGAAGGTACGGTTACCGAAAACCAAACATCGCCATCTACATAAGTAGCACATCCCGGCGCTGCCATACCAGTTGATGGAGTTGCGCTTTCGTTTGTAAAGAAATCATAATTACAAGTTGTGGTTGCAGTTAATGCAATTGCATTACAAGGATCATCATTTGCAGGTGGCGGGGGTGGTATCACAACACAAATTCCAAATGTTCCTTTAACAGTCGTTCCATTCGACCAAACCCTCACCCACACAGTACTACCAGGTGTAAGTCCGGTAGCATTTATTTTCGACATTAATGGATTAGCACTGCTGTTATCATCACAAGAAATCAAGACCAAACTATTGCAATTGGCACCTCGGTAAATGGCCATACCACTATTGATTATCGTACCTTCTTTGGTATCAAAAACCAATGCACCACCTGCAGGTACGGTTACCGAAAACCATACATCGCCGGTTTGATAAGTTGCACAACCTGGCGCAGCCATACCGGTAGATGCTGTTGCACTTTCATTGGTAAAGAAACTATAAGTACAACTACTGGCAGCTGTTAAACCAATGGCATTACAAGGTTCATCATTTGCTGGAGGTGGTGGTGGAATGGTAACACAAATTCCAAAAGTACCTCTTGGGCTGGTTGTTCCATAAGTCCAGAATCTTATCCAAATTGTACTGCCGGGAGTAAGTCCAGTAGCAGTTATCAACGGCATTAATCCATTAGGACTGCTATCGTCATCGCAACTAATTAAGGTTAAACTGCTACAAGTACCTTTATAAATTGCCATGGCGCCATCCGTCATGGTACCTTCCTTACTGTCAATTATTATGGCGCCTCCAGCAGGTACCGTTACAGAAAACCAAACATCATTACTCTGGTAATTGGCACAACCCGGTGCTGGAACACCTGCAGAAGCAGTTGAATTTAAGTTGGTGAAGGTTTGATAAACACAAGTACTAGCCGGTGTTAGGTTAATAGCATTGCAGGGCTCATCGTTTGATGGAGCCTGTGCTTTACTATTTATTGCCACTATTAAGAAAGCAGTAAAAAGCCCCAATATCCTAATGCTTTGTTGGATTAATTTTGGTGTTGCACAAGTATTATTTGGTTTCAAAAAATTCATAATAAATAAATTAAGATCAATATTGAAAAGTCTTTTAAAAGAGATTGCTGTTTATTTTTTTATTTCAAACCTCAATCCAATTTCATGGGCATTATTACCGGTATTGAAATCGGAAAACGGCGCATTATAATAATCATATGCATAGGCAAAACCAAGGCGGTCCATCAATTTAAAGCCTACCTGCAAACTCCAGAATTGCCGAACCCTCCAGTTTAATGCCCACCACATTTTATCCTGGTAATCTACCTTACATCCAAAATCGAATTCGGTTGGGGCATTGGGCACCAATCGAACCATACAATTGGGTACCACGTGGGTGCCCCCTCCTGTTTCAAAAAGATAATTAGCGGTAAGGTTATAATGCCGGTAAAGTTTAGCCCTTTCGGTTGCATTGGGTACATCATTAAAAGCCAGTTTTGATTGTATCAACTGGCTTACAGCTAATCCGGCACTTAATTTACCATTTGTAAAATATACACCGGCGCCTGCATCCAATTTAAAAGCACTGTTGGAGCCTGCTAATACTAGGTCGCTGCCTAAGGCATCAGTTAATTTAGCTTTATCAATGGCGTATTGTAAGCCTCTTAATTCGATACCTAATCCCAGAAATGACTTTTCCCCGGTTTTTACATGATAGGAATAAGCTGCTTGAATTCCGGTACGGCTGGTAGGGCCGGTAACATCTCTGTATAAATATCCGGCAAGACCCGCATTTTTATTTTTCCAATAGGTATCACCATAAACCATAAATGTTCGGGGATTCCCCGGAAATGCCGACCACATACTCCGATAGGTGGCCCCAATTACTGCATTGTTATTAAACCCTGCAGCAGCCGGGTTATACATTGGATTGTGTTGCTGAAAAATTGATGTAAAGTGCAATTGCTGTGCACCTGCAACATGAAAGATTAACATCAACAAAATTGAAGTGTAAATTTTCCTCATAATCATTTTGGTATTTAAAAGTTCTAATTCAATCCCTAAATTAATATATAATTTCCATTAATTTTTTTGGAGGCCATTTAATAACATCTGGAATTTTCAAAAAAAAATCATTCTTTACTTATTCCCAAATTGCCAATATCCTTTAACCGATACATAACTTCATCAATCTTGTTTTTGGGTATGGCCACAGTTATTAAACAAAATAATTGCAAATCTTGCGATATTATTACGCAACCCTGTTGTTTTAACAATTGCAGCACTTCGTTAACCTGGGTATAGTCAAACTGAATTTTATAATTTACTGTAATCTGTTTTTGAACCACGGGTACTACCTGTAATGCCAAGGCAGCAGCTGTTTTATAGGCGTTGATTAAACCGGGTACGCCCAATAAAGTGCCGCCAAAATATCGGACTACAATTACCGCAACATTG
>JANPAP010000545.1:0-2006 GCA_031429975.1 Chitinophagaceae bacterium | reverse complement strand
AACTTACCAATACCTATTTTGGCTGGGAAGTGCATTTAAACCTTTACTCCAAAAAATTGAGTGCTGATTTAAACGATTAATAAAGCGTAAAAAAGGCTCCTAACACCGGCACCAATTTTAAATTTTATTTTATAAAAAAACCTCCTTTCCGGAGGTTTTTCACAGGCCTTTTTTATACAAATTGTAACACAGTTTGTAAAAGGCATTGGAGGTTTCAGGGGTAAATTTTTTGATCGATAATTTTTATTTTTTGATTTAAAAAACTAAAATAAGCAAATACCTTTTTATTGAAAAATTGCTTTTATTAAATCAGCGTTACACTATTTTAAGATATCCTCATTTAATTAAACCTATCTCAGCAAAGCGATATTTCCTTTACTGGCAAAGGCTTTGCCGGTATAATCAACATATTCAACTATATACAAGTAAACATCGGGCTCCATTTTAACTCCCTTAAAAGTGCCATCCCATCCGCCAGCAGTTTCGTTGGTATAAATATTATTTTTTTCAAAAACAGGCATCCCTATTTTGTTAAATATTTTAAACCTAGCAATTTTTACACTGGTTGAAGAACGGGGATAAAAAACATCATTCATGCCATCCCCATTTGGAGAAAATGTATTTGGCAGAAAAATATCAACGTCCATATTTACTACAAAAACTTTTACTTTATCGCTGGCCATACAACCTGCTGCATTTTTTACCTCAATTGTATATTCAGTAGTTTGTAAAGGCTTAACGGTTACAGCGCTGCTGCTGTTTCTAAAAATCTCGTCAGTAGGTGTCCAGAATATTTGTGTAACATCAACCGAAAATACCGGAACCAAATCAATGGCAGCTCCCAAATTTATTTTTTTATCTGCCCCGGCTTCAACTGTTGGTTGTAAAACAACTTGAACATTTACAAAAGCTGTATCGCTAAAACATCCGGCATTATCCTTACCAATTACCCGATAAATTGTACTGCTATCCGGTGCTGCAATCGGGTTGGAAATTGTACTATTATTTAAACCTGCCGATGGGCTCCATTGATAATAATTTGCGTCGGTAGCAAATATACTTTTTGATTGTCCCTTACATAATACGGTGCTGTTACTATGTGGCATTGCAAAAGGCTGCTTTACCGAAATTTTTACAGAATCTACTTTACTACAACCCTGTTGATTGGTTGCTGTTACAACATACGTTGTATTAAAATCTGGTTTCACAATTTGTGTTGCACAATTAGTACAACTTAAACCTGCAGCCGGGCTCCAATTAAAAATACCGGTGCCAGCAGCCTGCAAATTAATTGCTTGTCCTTTGCAAATGGTACTGTCGTTACTAACAATAAAACTGGGTATTGCAAAAGCATTCAGCATTGTATCAACAGTGCTGCTGCAGCCGCTGCTATTAGTTGCCGTTAGTTGAACCAAATACGTACCCGGACTGGAATACAATTGCTGCATTGGATTTTGAAGTGTTGAGGTAATATTGTTTCCAAAACTCCAATACCAATGTATTGCAGACGTATCAATAGATTGCAATTGTGCAGAAAAGTTCGCTGTTAAAGGCGTACAGCCGCTTGCAGGAGCCATCATTTTTATTTTGGGAGATACTGTAATTTTTACTGGGGTTGCTGATACAAAACTATCAATACAACCATTTTGCGATTGTACTATTAATTTAGGATAATAAACCCCAGCTGCGGTAAAATTATGTGTTGGATTTGCAATATTCAATAAAGTAGTTCCATCACCAAAATTCCAATTGTAATTAATTATATTTTCATTACTGCTGGAATTATTATTAAATAAAATATTACCTGTATTGCAATTAAGTGTATCGTTAAAATTAAATGATGCTGTAATTTTTACCGATTTTATTGTATCCAATCCGGTAATGGGCACTTTGCAACCGTAGTCATCTATCAACATAATTTTTGGTAAATAAAATCCGGCTGAACTATAAGTGTGCGAAATAATTGAATCCAGATTGGTAACAATATTTCCATCATTAAAATCCCA
>JANPAP010000544.1:0-1757 GCA_031429975.1 Chitinophagaceae bacterium | reverse complement strand
GCCTTAATTTTAAACGTTTAACAAACAAAAAATACAAATCGGTAGAACCATGATTTTTGTGATTAAATGATTGCCATGATGCTGAAATTTTGTCTGAACCATGATTTTTGTGATTAAATGATTACAATGATTGGGGTCACAAAAATGACAGATTATATCAATTCAATCAAAAAAATCAAATGAATCATAGTTCAGACATTTGAAACAGTTCAGACAATCAAAACATTTCGACAATGATTAAAGAGCAGTATAAATATTCCGAACTTACTTCAAAAATAATTGGTTGCTCAATGACTGTGCACAAAGCATTGGGCAATGGTTTTCAGGAAGTAATTTATCAACGGGCATTGGAAATAGAGATGCATTTAGAAAGTATTTCTTTTACAAGGGAATTTGAAATGCCCATCTTTTACAGAGACAAACCTATTGGAACCAGAAGAGTAGATTTTTTGGTAGAAGGAATTATTTCAGTTGAACTAAAAGCAATCACAAAGTTGGAAGATGTGCATCTTGCACAAGCCATCAATTATCTGGAAGCTTACAATCTTGAAATAGGTTTACTAATAAACTTTGGAGAAACCAGCCTTAATTTTAAACGTTTAACAAACAAAAAATACAAATCGGTAGAACCATGATTTTTGTGATTAAATAATTACTATGAATTAAAATTTATAGAATCAAAATCATACCAATCAACTCAATCAAAAAAATCAAACAAATCACAGTTCAGACAATTAAAAGGAAAAACAAACCTTATGGTGGAGAAACGAACCAAGCCAAATGGATGTTGTACTGGCATTATGGAATACAAACCTTATAAAACCTTAAATTTACATCCTCACTAAATCATACAAATCATGAAAAACAATCTCGATAATAAAGTAGCGTATATAACCGGCGGCAGTAAAGGAATTGGCTTTGGGATAGCAAAGTCATTATTGGCTTGTGGCATGAAAGTGGCCATCAGCAGTCGTTCCATAGAAGCAGCCAATGCCGCTGTAGCAACATTAAGTGACGATGCCTCTAAAATTTTTGCAGTAGAATCGGATGTAAGTTCAATGGCTGCAGAAACTAATGCAGTTAAAAAAGTAATGGATCATTTTGGGCAACTCGATGTGTTGGTGGCCAATGCAGGCGTTGGGCATTTTGCCCCCATTGATACTTTGTCGGCCGAGCATTGGAAGGAAACAATTGATACAAATCTTACCGGCGTTTTTCATAGTGTAAAGGCATGTATTGATCCTTTAAAATTATCCGAAGGTTATATTATTACCATCGCCAGTTTAGCAGGCACTAACTTTTTTGAAACCGCTGCTGCCTATAATGCAAGTAAATTTGGACTGGTAGGATTTACGCAAGCCATCATGTTGGATCTCCGGAAATACGGTATCAAGGTTACCACCATTATGCCCGGTTCGGTTGCCACGCATTTTAATAATCATGTGCCCAACGATGCAGATACATGGAAAATTCAGCCGGAAGATATTGGCCAGATGGTTGCCGATCTGCTACACATGAACCCCAGAACTTTGCCCAGCAAAATAGAAGTGAGGCCATCAAAGCCGGGTAAATAATTAAATAAAAAGAGGTTGTTATTTTTTAGATAAAAGAAACTTTTTCCTGATCACTTCCTGCACCGGAATATTATTTATTTTGCTTTCCAGCCAGGATATTACATCCAGGTAAACAAAGGCCCTTGTTTCCAGCCGGTTGTTTTCGTGTTGCTTTAATTTCAATAATAATTTTTCCAGTTCGGG
>JANPAP010000543.1:0-2262 GCA_031429975.1 Chitinophagaceae bacterium | reverse complement strand
GAGAAATACCTGCCTGTGCAGAAACATCTGTAAATTTTTTTGCAGCGGTATTCATGTCGTTGCGGTAAAGCCGGTCGCCGGCAAGACTGTCGTATTTATTTCTGTTAAACGTGTCAACAATATTTGCATTGGGTTTTTGAGATTGGTTTAAAATATAACAATCTAAATCGCCATCATGATCGTAATCAAAAAAAACAGTTTGTGTAGTAAAGCCCGAAAAATCTAATCCATACAATGCAGCGCTTTCGGTAAACTTTCCTTTTCCATCATTTATAAAAAGTTCGTTACGCCCTTTTAATCCATGGTGCTGGCTGATGGCAGCAACATAAATATCTAAAAAACCATCGCCATTTACATCGGCCATGGTTACACCACTGCACCAGTCTGCAGTGCCCGCCACGCCTGCTTTTTCGGTAATATCTTCAAATTCAAAATTGCCTTTATTTAAATACAATTTATTATTGCCTTTGCTGTTTGCTGTAAAATAAATATCCGGCAAACCATCATTATTAATATCGCCGGTTGCTACGCCGCCGCCATTATAATAATACAGGTAATACAAAATGTTGAAAAGATTTTTATCGGTTACTGTATTTGTAAAATTGATGTTGGATGTTGATGGGGCTACTTCGGTAAACAGCGGTGTGGCATTATTACAAGCGCTAAAAATTAAAAGGAAAGCAATTGCGGATAACAATTGTTTTTTGTTGATTGCAGTAAAAGTATCAGCAATAATTTTTAGCATATAGCAATGATGGTTCTGGTTTTAATAAATCAGGGTTGCACAATTGTGCAACCCTGATGGAGATTTTTTATAAAAATTTAATTTATTTTTTCCCGCTAAACAAAGCTGCTATTTCCGAAACTGGCAATGCTACATTATACATTCTGAATTGATCTAAACTTCCTTTCCAGGATGAGGACAACCAATCATCGCTATCATAATTAGTACCCGGTCCGGCTCCTATTCTCATTTCACTAATTTTAGAATCATCGATGTTGATATCACCGTGAGTACCCCAAGTTCTTACATTGCTATTAGCAATCCCATCAATGTATAATGTCATACCGCTTGTAGCAGCGCTATACACATAAGCCATATGATGCCAGTTATTATCCAATAACCCGGCAATGGTATTGCCTCCTTCCCAAGTAAACCAGTTGTCATTATTATTGGCATCAGCAATCATTAATTTTAAAGCACAGGCAGTATTATTACCTTCTACAATTAAAAACAAATTAGCACCCGACCAATGACCATTACTCGATTTAAAACTTATTGGATATTCAGGTCCATTGGTTCCTGCATTATTTTTTGTTTGCCCATCTCTTTTATACCAAAAAGCAATCGTAAAACTTTTTGATAAAGATGCCCAATCATTCGGTTTAGCATATTTCACAAATTTTTTATTCTCTCCTTTCAGTGCTTTTCCCCTGATTCCATCAACGGAAGTCAGTGGATTATCTGAAGCAAAATTTGCACGGATGCTGTCTACGGCATTCATTAATGGATTACTGGTAGTGCCATCAAATGCTGCGTAAAATTTTAAAGAGCCTCCTGGAGGATTAGCATCTTTTGGAAAATCGGCAAAACCTGGCCTGTTCATTTTCTGGCAACCGAGTATTGAAAAACCCAATACAAAAAGCCAGGCAATTTTTTTAATGTTATTGATTGATATTTTCATGTTATTACATTTAAAATTTTAAAAAATCAGTTTACCACTCTGGATTTTGAATTAATTTACCTGCCGATTTATCGATGGCTGGTTGAGGAATTGGATAGTACCTACATCTGTTTTGATATCCCAACGGCCCCAAAACGGTAACCGCATCATTCCATCTTACTAAATCAAAAAAGCGTTCTCCTTCAACACCAAACTCAACCCTGCGTTCGTGCTTTATGGCAGTACGCATTTGGGCTTGATCAACAAAAGTTATTGCAGGCATTGACACCCTGCTACGTACTTGGTTTAATAAATTTTGAGCCAGCGTACCGCTTCCTAATTCATTGTAACACTCGGCCGCCATTAACAACACATCTGCATAACGTAATACTCTTTTATTTATCCATCTTGGATTATCAGAGTAACCTGTTGAAGCCCTGTAAGCCGGATCGGCATATATTTTTTTATTCCAGTATTTTCTGGGTAGCGGACCTGCAGGAACATCGAAAGTTGAGTTTGGCAAAACTCTGCCATAACCACCTGTTGAAGGGTCATCTGATTGACCAGAAAATAATATGGTAGATCCTTTCCGTGGATC
>JANPAP010000542.1:0-8354 GCA_031429975.1 Chitinophagaceae bacterium | reverse complement strand
TTTATTTTGTCCGCCTAATTTTCCAATGCTTTTCATATAATCGATAAAGCCATTTTTTTTCACAACTTCAATTTTCAATTGTTGTAAAATATTTCCTTTAATTAAATCATCGTAGTACACATTTTTTTGGCGAAGTTTGTTATCAATTTTACCAGCAAATGATTTTAAATCGACCGGCAAATTTTCAAACTCTACAAACCACTGGTGAAAACTATTGCCATTATTCTGGGCAATCATGGGCGCCACCGTAAATTCCCTGATATGAACATTTTCTTCTTCTGCAACTTCCTGTAATGCATCCTCCACTTCTTCAACAATTACATGCTCACCAAATGCCGAAATAAATTGTTTAATTCTTCCGGTAACTACGATCCTATATGGATTAAGGGAAACAAATTTTACCGTATCGCCCAGATTGTATGCCCACAAACCTGCATTGCTGCTGATGATGAGTGCATAATTAACCCCCAACTTTACATCGGCCAAAGTTAGCCTGGTGGGCTGTTCGGTAAAGATTTCATGCAACGGTACAAATTCAAAAAATATCCCGCTGTTAGTATTTAGTAATAACCCTTCTGCATTTTGGGAATCCTGAAAAGCAAAAAAACCTTCGCTGGCAGGATACAATTCTATGCAGTCTATTTTGCGGCCAATGCTTTCAAAAAGTTTCAATTTATACGGTTCAAAATTTACACCGCCTTGCACCATCACATTAAAATCGGGAAACAGTTCGCCAATTTTTTTTCCACTCTTTTCTGTCAAGCGGTCAAAATACATTTGCATCCAGGGTGGTATACCACTAATCAAAGTCATGTTTTGATGTATGGTTTCTTCAACAATTTTATCCAGTTTTTCTTCCCACTCTTCAATGCAATTGGTTTCAAAACCCGGTAGCTGGTTAGCCCTTAAATATTTTGGCACATGATGGTTTACAATTCCACTTAATCTTCCCGTTGGGATACCGCCAACTCTTTCCAATTCGGGTGAGCCACTTAAAAAAATCATCTTCCCATCTGCAAATTTTGTATTGCCGGTTTCGGCCATGTAACAAAGCAGCGCATTACGTGCCGTGTTGATATGATTGGGAATAGAATCTTTTGAAATAGGAATGTATTTTACTCCGCTGGTAGTGCCACTTGTTTTTGCAAAATACAAAGGCTGGCCTTTCCACAAAACATTTTGAGTGCCATTTTTTATTCTTTCGATAAAGGGTTTAAAATCTTCGTAATCCCTGATGGGCACCAGCTTTATAAAATCGGCATGCGATTTTATATTCTCAAATTGATGGGTTACTCCAAACTCTGTTTTGGTTGCAGCTTTTATTAGATTATTAAAAATGGATTGCTGGTCTTGTACAGCAGTTTCCATTCCTTTTTTTATTTGCTTATATATATAATTGGCAAATGGTTTTGCCAGAAATGATTTTATTTTCATGCTTTGTTCATAAAAAGTTGATGAGTAAAAAAGCGGGTTCTACTTTTTTATAACAAAAAGCTATTGTACAAAAGTAAAGGTATAATTCAGTTTCAAAATTAATAGTACCATTTATAATTTAAAAAGTTTTACAATCGCAGGGCCAGTCGGTTTCCAGGTCAATTACCGTAACAATTAGCAGATCATTTTTTTTGGGGGCAACTACAATTCGTATCAATTGATCATCGTGGGTTTTGCCTTCAATGGGATATGTTTTCCCTCTTTCATCTGTTTCAATCTTGCTCACATTTAATTTACCATTTTGCAAAATCTCTTTTACTTCCGATTCATCAATATGCCTGCAAGCCATCTTGCAACGGGCATGTTTGGTATAAATTATTTTTTCGGGATTTCTGTTGAAACCTTCGTCGGTTACAATTCCTTCTGTTGTTATTTCAATGCGGTCTGCGTCATTTTTACCCCGCCTGTGATTTTGAAAATAATATAAAAACAAGGCCGCTGCTATCAATAAAATAAAAGGCGCATATTTTTTAAGCATCCGTTTTTTCTGCTAAATTAAATGAAAACAATTGTTGAAATCTTATTAATCTGGCCTAAAATATGAACCGGCAATCAAATTTACGCTTGCTGCTTATCTTTGCATACAATGAAAAAGTCAGTTGCCTTACATACGTTGGGATGTAAATTAAATTTTTCTGAAACATCCAGCATCGGCCGTTTACTGGAGAATGATGGTTTTGAAAAAAAGAATTTTGATGAAGTGGCCGATGTGTACGTTATCAATACCTGCTCGGTAACCGACAATGCTGATAAGGAATGCCGGCAATTGGTTCGCCGCATTCAGCGCCAGGCACCAGAAGCCATGGTGGTAATTACCGGCTGTTACGCTCAATTAAAACCTAAAGAAATTGCAGCTATACCCGGTGTAGACCTGGTTTTAGGCGCTGCCGAAAAATTCAATATCGCCCAGCATTTAAAAGAAATCAGTAAAGGCGATGCTACAAAAATTTGCAGCTGCGATATTGCAGATGTAAATGAATTTACATCTACCCATTCCATAAACGACCGTACCCGTATTTTTTTAAAAGTGCAGGATGGCTGCGATTATAATTGCTCATTTTGTACTATCCCTTTAGCCAGAGGTAAAAGCAGAAGCGACAGCATCGGCAATGTAATTGCCAATGTAACAGCCATCGCCCAACAGGGCGCCAAAGAAATTGTTTTAACAGGCATTAACCTGGGCGATTTTAGCCCCCCCATTTCCCAAAAGGGGGATTTAAAGAAACCCTTTACCAAAGAAAATTTCTTTACGCTTATTCAGGCGTTAGATAAGGTTGAGGGTATTGAACGGTTCCGCATTTCATCAATTGAACCCAATTTACTTACCAACGAAATCATAGAATTTGTTGCCAACAGTAAAAAATTTATGCCCCATTTTCATATTCCTTTGCAAAGCGGCAGCAATAAAATTTTAGGATTGATGCGGCGGCGGTATAAAAAAGAATTGTATCAGGAAAGGGTGGGATTAATAAAAACGCTGATGCCCCATTGTTGTATTGGCGTGGATGTTATTGTAGGATTTCCGGGAGAAACAGATGAAGATTTTAAAGAGACTTTTGATTTTTTACACAGTCTTGAAATATCGTACCTGCATGTATTTACCTATTCGGAGAGAGAAAACACGTTGGCGATAAATTTAAAACCTGTAGTGCCAATACATATCCGGAACGAAAGAAATAAGGCATTGCGAAATCTTAGTTACCAAAAAATGCAATATTTTAACAATCTACACGTTGAACAGGTAAGAAATGTGTTGTTTGAAACCCAGAATAAAAACGGCATGATGGATGGGTACAGCGACAACTATATAAAAATTACCGTTCCCTTTAACAAGGATTGGCAAAATAAGATTGTACCATGGAAAATTTAAACCACCCCGAAAACAACAAGTACCAGGTTATTATTTATTTTGAAAATGATGACCAGTTTTTAGATCATTTCCCAACACACAAAGAATACTTTGATAACCTGATAGAAAAAGGTGTAATTGATTATTTTACCATCAGCCTTGAATCTAACCGCTGCTGGATTGTATTTACGGCCCTCAATAAAATTGAAGTAAGTAATTATTTACAGTTTACCCTTTCCAATAAATTATGGACAGTAGAAATTGAAGAATTATATGTTTACGAATCGCAACATTATCGCTTGCCTGCTTTGCAATTAAATTAAAAATAGTTTTTTAAGATATTAGAATAGCTCGTGTTTTCACGAGCCATTTCTATATTATCCAATGATTATTTTTAATTAAAGTTTACAATGCCGAGAATGTTTTGTGAGGATTCAAACTAAGGAAAGGCAGGGGTTTGCCGCCTGGCAAAGCAATATTGAAATCACTATTTGGTAAAGGCTTTTATTAATTATGCAGGCAAAATATTCTGGTTTACTTTAAAGAAATTACCAGGGTCATATGTCTTTTTAATTTTTGTTAACCTTTCGTAATTTCCTTTATAACTCGCTTTAATACGATCCTGGCCTTCGTTCATTATAAAGTTTAAATATGCGCCACCGGCCGAATATGGATGAAGTGCTTCCCAATAATCTTTACACCATTTTGTAATTTTATCTGCATTGGCAGGATCGGGATCTACACCAACAATTACGCCGGCATATTTGGCATCTCTGTAAGCCCAGGGCGTAGCGTCTTTTGCGACTCTGCTTGCTGCCCCACTAATCGGATACATATGCATTTGAGAAAGCGGTGTTGGTATCTTGGATCCAAATTCTAAATGCCTGGCACTTATATCAGCTCCTAATTCATTAAAAAAATCAGCCCTCCAATACCATTGCAAACCCGGTGGAAATAAGCCATCGAATAGCGTTTGTACAGATGGATAAGGCATTACCCCAACGTGCTGAAACACCGGCTCCATGGCTAGTATGGGCTTGAACAATTCTTCTGCTTTATCCAAATCACCAACATAACACCATACAATACCGCAAAACTGTTTGTTGTGCAAAAATTCGGGGAATGGCGGACCGGGTATTATCATCGTTGCAATAAAACCATTTAACTCATCTGGTGCATTATGTATAAATTCATGATACCACTTCATGATCTCATTTGTTTTTTCAATAGGCCATAATGTTGGGCCACCAAAAACATTTTTTACAGGGTGCGCCTGAAATTTAAATGAAGTTACAATCCCAAAGTTTCCACCACCTCCCCGTATGGCCCAAAACAGGTCAGTATTTTGATTTGCATTTACGGTAACCAAAGACCCATCGGCCAAAACCATATCAGCTTCCAGTAAATTATCGATGGTAAGGCCGTATTTTCTTGACAGATGACCAACTCCTCCGCCAAGTGTCAATCCACCTACACCAGTTGTTGATATTATTCCAGCAGGTACTGCAAGTCCGAACGGATGTGTAGCATGGTCAACTTCTCCCCAAACATTTCCTCCACCAACCCTTACTGTATTATCAGTTGTATCCACTCTTACAAATTTTAAACCCGACAGGTCAATAACTAAACCATCGTCACATAAGCCCAGGCCGCCCCCGTTATGCCCACCTCCTCTTACAGCAACCAACAAATTATTTTCTCTTCCAAAATTTACAGCATGCATCACATCCGTCACATCCTCACACATGGCAAACATACCCGGATGTTTATCGATCATGCCATTATACACTTTACGGGTTTCATCATAATTTTTGTCTTTGGGGAGAATTAGTTTTCCCCTTAGTTGAGCAGCAAATATTTCAATTACCGCTACGTCCAGATCTTTTATTTTTATTGACATAATAGTATTGTTTAAAAATTTTAAAAAAATTGTTTATTGAGCAATGATCATTCCTTTTAATGACCAGAGAATGGCCAGCACATCTTTTTTAGATTCTTCATCAATGCTGTGGCTGTCCAGCACTTGCAAAATATCATCAACAACATGCATGTATTCTGCAGAGCTTATATTCATTCCCTTATGCGTTGTAGGCATATCCCGGCCGGTGTAACTAACAGGGCCTCCGCTTCCGGCACTAAAAAAATCAACCGTGTATTTTTTGATTACTGCTAATTTTTCCGGTTGATCTTTATAAGGCAAAAACCTTGCGCTGATGGAAGGGTTCGTCATATGCGCTTCAACAACATCATCAACAATTGATGTGATGCCTTTTGTTCCGCCAAGTCGTTCAAAAAGAATTTTGTTCATGATAGTTTGTTTTAAAAGCTAAATAAAAAATGTTTGGGGTTCAGCAAAACGCACCCTGAAATTCTCCGCCGAAGAACCTGTTGTTCTCAACGTTTTTTCTGCTGTAAATTTAAGACTTGCTAAAAGTAAAGCCTGTAACTTTTAGTCCAAAAACTTGTAATTTTTATTCAAATAATCAAGCCATGGAATGTACTCCGCCTCTGGCAGATAAATGGTCAGAGGGACTGCAACCATATTTTTTTTGAAAACATTTGGAGAAGTAAGATGGGCTGCTAAAGCCAGTATCAAAAGCAATTTCAGAAATATTGCCTGTACTTTTATTCAACAATTTTAAAGCTCTGGCTAACCTGTATTCTTTTATAAATGAATTGGGAGATTTGCCTGTGAGCGTAATCATTTTTCGATACAGTTGAGATTTGCTGCAACCTAAAGGTTTGCAAAAATCATCGGCTTTCAAATTCAAATCATTCCAGGTTTCTTCTGTGTAGTCCATTAATAGATTCAGAAATTGTTCATCAACAATGTTGAGAGCTACAATGCTTTTACCTTCAGCAACAGCTTTTATATTTTCGCTGTTGTATAAATCTTTCACTTCAGATGAAATAATAATGTCGCCATTAATTACGGCACACATTCTTTCGGCTGATTTTATGCTTTCTTCAAAAATCAATCTCTTATCTGTTACCGGAACTCCGGCGCTTAACCCAGTTTTAAAATGGTTTTTTTCAAACCCGGTCTCCTTGGTAAAGTGTTTAAACAAGGCATGAATATCAATGGCAGCATGAACCCCGTTTGATACAGAACTAAAAGAAATTAAAAAATGATCATTTCCCTGCTTTACTATTTTTCCTGCATAGGAATTTAATATGCCCGGTAAAGCATCATAGAATTTATTAAGTGATTTTATAAATAGCGTTAAATCATTTTGACCAGATATCAACTCCTGTAGCTCCATCACCATAATTGTTCTGAATGCAGGATCATTGATAATATTTAAGCTGCTGTCCTGCGCTTTTACAGGATCTTCAATCCGCCCTAAGAAAGATTCTACAATGGCAGGCTCTACTTCTATTACTGTATGAGGAACATCTCCATGTGCAACCCGGTGCATCTCTTTCAACGCCTCTTCGTCAGGCGCTTCAATCAGGCAAAAAGCCGTTTTCCGGACATCATCAAACCAGTAGGTTAAACCCCTGCAACCATATTGACTTTGAATTTTCAGGTCCTCCTGGTGTATTTGTGCTACATTTTCTGCAGTAACAGCTTTAGATAAATTATGACGATCCATGTAAATTGGCATATTGATATGTTTTAATATTTTACTCATATGAACATGCGTAGTAAATAAATTTTATCTCAATGCAGGCATATTTATTCTGAATGTGCTTAAATTTTAAGTATTAGTTAAGTTACTGTAATAAAGACAGGATACCAAATGATCTAGTATTTTGCTTTTTTTTGCCTGCCTTATCTAATACATTACCGGTAATGATTTGTGAGGATACAAACCAAGGCAAAAAAAGGCTCGTGAAATCTCGAGCCTTTTTTATAATCAATAATTATTTTAATGAAATTGTATTCAATAATTTAAAACACATTTAGAATGGTATATTCTGTGTCATTAAATTTAAAACTGTCGCCTTTCTGTTTGCCTTGCATGCTGGCATAGATGGGTGCTTTGGTAGAAATGCCAATAAAACTTTGAGCATTAATTTCCATTTTATCAGTTGGTATGGAGATGAAAAAATTTAATTTTTCTGTCATTACAACGGCTCCGGGTTCCACTACGGTATTTGCAATTGAAGGGTCTAATGATTTTAATTGGGTCATTTCCATTTGAGAAAATAAAAGTTCATTTTCATAGTTAGCCAACAACTCCCTTGGATTGGTATCTCCTTTTCTACTTTGACTGGCAGACTCACTGTTTGTAGATATTTCTTTTTTTAAAGCATCAACTCGACTTTCAAAATTTTCAACTTCATTTATTTGCTGTTGCATACAGGCTTCAAAAAGCTCGATTTTATTAATTGCCATTATTTATAAATTTATTTATGAGGATTAATTTAAGATAAGGAATTGCCGGAGTATACTATCATCAAGGGATATTAACTCGCCGGACGAAATTAATTAATAGTACTTTTTTAAAGTTAAATTACAGCATAAACGCCACAATTAAAACCATTTCGATTACACTATTTTTATTCCTTACTGGTTTCGCTGTACAGGCACAGGATGATTATGATGATGCTCCGAAAGCTCAAAAAAAAATATACAATTACCATCGCTGGTTCCCGATTACAAATATTACTTATAGTGGTACCAGCATTTTGCTTGTGTGTGAACCTGATTTTTTTATGAGTGATCTGGTAAAATTTAAAGAAGCAGAAAAACTGAATGGCGTTCCTTATGGTACTGATGGGGCAAATATATTTAAATAACTACCTGTAAAGAATGATGATAGCCTTGTGATTTATACACGTCTGCCGGTTACAGGAAAAGATTATGGCAAACAAAGTTTTGCTATCAGCAGATATGCTGTGGTTTCAGATATATATGGTCAACCCAATTCAATGTTGTATGAATTTGTGGCTAACCCTGCAAACTGTACCATTCAAATAAAAGATGAAATTGCTTTAGAAATGACGGAGCGTTTTAATTACGTCGACAGCCTTTTAATACATCGGTTGGTGGTTAATGATGTCC
>JANPAP010000541.1:0-1500 GCA_031429975.1 Chitinophagaceae bacterium | reverse complement strand
GCCTTGCAGCCTTAACAGGAAAGATGCTGACGGAAGGAACAAAAACTAAAACCTCCTTACAAATAAGTGATTTGCAGGCTGATCTTGGAGCTGCTGTTAACAGCAGATCGGACCTTGATAAAACGTACCTATCATTGAATGCACTAACTGCAAATTTTGAGGCATCGCTTTCATTATTTACAGATGTATTGCTGAATCCATCTTTTCCGCAAAAAGATTTTGACAGGGTAAAAAAGGAACAATTGCTTTCCATTAAACAGGAGCAGGCACAACCGGTATTGATGGGGCTGAGAATACTACCCAAATTATTGTATGGCAAAGATCATGCTTACAGCAATCCATTTACGGGGTCGGGTACCGAAGCGTCCGTCAATAAAATTGTGAAAGACGATTTGGAGAAATTTCACCAGGCTTGGTTTGTGCCAAACAATGCTACCCTTGCGGTGGTGGGTGATATTACTGTGGATGCATTAAAAATAAAACTGGAAAAAAGTTTTGCAGGCTGGAAAGCAAAAGCAGTACAACAAAAAAATATCAGTGAGGTGGCATTGCCATCGCAACCGGTTGTTTATATTATTGACAAACCCGGAGCACTGCAGTCCATTATTTTTGCCGCAGAAATCAGCCCATCTGCCAAAGACCCCGATTATGAACCTATCCAGATGATGAATAAAATACTGGGTGGAGAATTTACAGCTCGTATCAACATGAATCTTCGGGAAGATAAGCATTGGAGCTATGGGGCCTTTTCTATAAATATTGATGCAAAAGGACCCAGTTTCTTTACTTGTTTTGCTCCGGTGCAAACAGATAAAACAAAAGAGTCGGTAATAGAATTACAAAAAGAACTGACACAATATGTAAATGATAAACCAGCAACAGAAGTAGAGTTTAATAAGGTAAGGGGTAATTCCATATTGCAATTGCCCGGTAGCTGGGAAACCAATGCGGCGGTGCTGGGGTCTTTGCAGGATGCCGTTAAATACGATCGTGGCATTTCCTACTTGAATAATTACCCTGCAATGCTACAGCAGTTGCAACTGGAAAAAATTCACAGTGCTGCAAAAAAAGTAATTAAACTTTCCAGCCTAACTTGGGTGATAGTTGGAGACAGGGCTAAGATTGAAAAAGGGATCCAGGAGTTAAATATCGGGCCCATTAAATTCATTGATTCGGAAGGAAAAGAAGTAAAATAAAAGTAGTAAATAAATTTAAAGAAAAAGCCCCGGGTGTTTATTACCAGGGGCTTTTATTATTTAAGAAATAAATTACCAGTTGATAGAATTTTATATAAGTGTTGAATGAGGAATTAATAATTTTCGAAGAAAATACAATTGCTATTTTCATTTAAAATTGATCGTTGATTATTGAATTATTTTTTACTTTACTAAATGATATGAACATGCTACTTCAGTATTTTTTTATCATTTCCGTCGTTCTAAATTTCTCCTTTAGCTTCCAGCATCCGCATGTTTTTTGCATCTTTCAAAAATTCGGAAG
>JANPAP010000540.1:0-1723 GCA_031429975.1 Chitinophagaceae bacterium | reverse complement strand
GTTTACCGTACAGATGAACAAAAACATTTGGGATCTTTAAAATTTCTTCCAGCCCTTCATAAACGGCCGCTCCGGTAAAACCATCGGCACCTAATAAATTTACAATGGCAGCTGGTAAAATAGATTCTGTATTGCCAAGAGGATAGTTTAGCATGATTCGCCAAAGCATATCAAACTGAGAAGAATAATTGGCCTCAATAGTATGATGCCCACTGTTATGAACCCTTGGAGCGGTTTCGTTTACCAACACTTTGTCGTTATTGTCAACAAAAAGTTCAATGGCAAATATGCCGGGGCTTTGTAAATCTTTTACAATTTTTAGTGCAATGGCTTCAGCTTTCCATAAAATATTATCGGGTAATACTTCCGGGCTAATTTGGTAACTAAGCAAGTTTAAATTATTGTCGAAAATCATATCCACCGCAGGATACATGCTGCAGTTGCCTTGCAGATCACGGGCTACAATAATGGCGATTTCTTTTTTTATGCTAACCAGTTTTTCTAAAACAGCTGGTTCGTTAAATCCTTTTTCAATATCTGAAAGGCTATGTATTAATTGAACCCCACGGCCATCATAGCCACCCTCTGCCAATTTATGTGCAGCAGGAAAAAAAGCAGCATGCTCTTTAAGATCAGTTCTGTTTGATGTAACAACAAATTCACTTGTTGGAATTTGTTGTTGTTGGTAAAACTGTTTTTGTAATATTTTGTTTTTGATGATTTTTAAAGCGGCTGGATTCGGAAATATTTGAACGCCTTCTTTTTCCAGTTGTTCTAAAGCTTCAATATTTACCGATTCAATTTCGATAGTAATGGCATCGAGGCCTTTGCCAAAATTGTAAACATCCTCATAATTTGTAATGTTACCTTTTGTAAATTGATGGCATAGATGAGCTGCCGGACATTCGGGGTCATTTTCTAATACAAATGTTTTTACCGGATAATTGGCTGCTGCCTGTAACAGCATTCGTCCTAATTGCCCACCTCCGAGTATGCCGATATTTTTCATTCAGCAAATATAAAAACTATACAACAAGTGTAAACTTGAATCATTCGGAAAACTAAATTATCTTTACGGTTAATGTTGCCAGACTATCCACATAAAATTTTTAACGACAAACGCAATCAGTATAATTTATTGTTGCTTTCTTTAGCTATAGATTCATTGAATTAATTTTCATCGACTGGTATAATTTATTCATTCAACTTTTCAATTTTTAATATAATGGAAACTACTTCAGTAAAGCCTGCAAATGATAATTTGGTTACCGATTTTTTACCACTTTATGGAACCGACTATGTGGAGTTTTATGTGGGTAATGCCAAACAGGCGGCACATTTTTATAAAACAGCTTTTGGATTTCAATCGCTTGCTTATGCCGGTCCCGAAACTGGTGTAAAAGATAAAGTGAGTTATGTAATTCGACAGAACAAATTAACTTTTGTATTAACCACTCCATTGCGAATGGATAATCCAATTGCAGATCATATTTACAAACATGGTGATGGAGTAAAAGTGCTGGCATTAAAAGTAGAAGATGCAACCAGTGCATGGAATGAAACTACCAGTCGTGGCGGAAAGTCTTACCTGGAGCCGGTTATATTAAAAGATGATGCTGGCGAAGTTGTGATGAGTGGCATTCATACTTATGGTGAAACAGTGCATCTTTTTATTGAAAGAAAAAATTATGCAGGAGTTTTTATGCCCGGATTTAAGGAATGG
>JANPAP010000539.1:0-5335 GCA_031429975.1 Chitinophagaceae bacterium | reverse complement strand
TTTTTTTAAAAAAAAAGTGAAACTGCATAAATTTCATTGCTGAGTATTTTATTGCAGTTACACTAAACTCAACCAAACTCTAAAACTTATTTTGCCTTTTTTGTAGTGTCTGTTACAGATTTTGCTTCAACAGTTTTTCCGGTTCCAAATTTCAACGGAACATTGCTGCCTGCCGGCGATACCCTTACATATCCCTGCATTTCCTGATGAAGGGCACTGCAAAAATCGGTACAATAAATGGGTACTATTCCTACACGGTCTGGTATCCATTTTAAAGTACAGGTTTCTCCAGGCATAATTAATATTTCGGCATTGTTGGCGCCTTTAATGGCAAAGCCATGCGGCACATCCCAATCCTGTTCCAGGTTGGTAACATGAAAATAAACTTCATCTCCTATCCGCACTCCTTCTATATTATCGGGCGTAAAATGAGATCGAATGGAAGTCATATAAACATGAACTTTATTTCCTTCTCTTACAACCTTTGCATCCTTTTCCGATTTGGTTACATAAGGATTCATGTTCTCTTCAATCTTATAAAACTTTACGTTTCGCTTTGTTATCAATTCAGCCGGACAAGCCTGTGCATAGTGGGGTTCGCCTGTTGTTGGAAAGTCGAGTAACAATTGCATTTTATCGCCATCTATGGAATATAATTGTGCACTTTGAGAAAGCTCTGGCCCGGTTGGCAAATATCTGTCCTTGGTAATTTTATTATAGGCAATCACATATTTACCATAAGGTTTTCTGCTATCACCTCCCGGCACACATAAGTGTCCGATAGAATAATAAGTGGGCACTCTGTCAAGCACTTTTAAATCTTTGATATTCCACTTTACAATTTCAGAACTTACAAAGAAAGAAGTGTACGCATTTCCTTTGGCATCAAATTCGGTATGCAAAGGGCCAAGGCCTGGTTTCTTTACTTCGCCATACAAAACAGCATCGTATTTTAAAATAGGAATACCTTCCATCTCGCCATCATAAGCCTTATCAGCAATGGCTTTCTGTAATTTTGTAAAACTAAATACGGGTAATAATGCAGCCAGCTTTCCGCTACCTACAATGTATTCGCCTGTAGGATCAACATCACATCCATGAGGTGATTTTGGACAAGGAATAAAATAACAGATGTCTTTCAATTCTCTGGTATCTAAAACCGTTACTTCATTTTCGATGGTAGAAGTAGCCATATGTTTTTTCTCATCATAAACATTGTGAGCATATTTTACAGATTGCTTTTTACCCTTGCCAGCTTTTAAATATTCTTCAGCTTTTTTCCAGTTGACTGCCATGATAAAATCCTTGTCTTTTTGTGAAGCATTTACTTCCAACAAAGAATTGGCCTGCTCACTATTATAACAGCTAAAGAAAAACCAGCCGTTTGAAACGCCTTTACCAGAATGACTTAAATCAAAATTCACAGCGGGGCAATGCAATTGAAAAGCAATTTTCATATTTCCATCCTCTTTGCCAACACTGATAAATGAAATAGAGCCTCTGAAATTTTGTTTATAGGAATTGATGGGCACATCCCCATTTACATTATCCATCGGTATACTAAACCTGGTTCCTGCAATTACATACTCGGTATTTTCTGTAATAAAAGGTGAGCTGTGATTGCCGGCACTGTTAGGCAGTTCAATAATTTCAGTAGTTCTAAAAGTACTTAAATCTATTCTGGCAACTCGGGGTGTATTGTTACCATTAGCAAACAACCACCGGCCGTCCATTTCTCCGTTTGTTTGGGAAATTTCAACATGATGCTGATCGTCCCATGGCACAAACCCATGCGATGTATTTAACATAGGTTTTGTTTCTTCGCTAAAGCCATAGCCACTTTCGGGATTTTGAGAAAATACTGGTATGATTCTTAACAAGCGTCCGGATGGTATGCCATATACACTTACCTGTCCATTAAAGCCACCAGAAACGAAATTATAAAACTCATCGTATTTGCCGGGTGCTACATATACTTTTTGTGCAGCATCGCCACTAACAGCGCCTGCTGCATTTTTTGGTTTACAACTCGGGATGAAAGTTGCCAATACCACTGAAATGGCAACTGCTAAAACTGAAATACTTTTCATGATTTTGATTTTTAAAAAAATTTAGATTTTTATTTTACGCCATCATTCATCCTCATAAATTCATACACTTTACGAACATCTTCATCGCTTAAATTTTGATTGGGCATCCTTACCAAACAAATTTCTAATTGCGCTTGTGCAACAGCATCCTTAGCCAACATCTCTTCGGTATTGGTTGCAAAATTCATAATCCACTCAGGAGTCCTTCTGCTGGTTATTCCACTCCAACCCGGGCCTACTAATCTTTCATCGGTTAGTTTATGACAACTCAGGCATTTCCCTTCTGCAATTTTATGCCCTGCATCTGCCATGGTTTTATCCAAAGTTGCAGGGATATCAACCTTGGTAAATTTGCCGATACCTCTTTTAACATCATCTCTTTCAGGAGCTGCTGCCTGGGTTTCTGAAGCGGTTGTGCTTTCTGTTGACTTGGTTTCGCCGCCCGAACAAGCATAAAATATTACGCTGGTTACAATGGCAGTTATTACATACAATTTTTTCATGGTGATTTTTTTTAGTTTTAAATCAGCCACAATTTTAGTTACAATAATTCCATGCCAATATGATTACAATCATACAATCGCCTGTTTCATCTCATAATTTATAGCAACATATATCAGTGTTACTGTTATTGAATTTCTCAATTTTTGATGTTTAATTATTTAATGATGATTTTATCAAAATCAAATAGTGCTTGCAGCAAGCCAACAATAGAAGAATTTATTGAACTGGATTTATTGATAAGCTGGGGTGCCAGTTTTAAAAAAATAAAAGCAGGTGAAATTATTTTTAAAGAAGATGAGCATGCACATTTTTATCAGCAACTTTTAGAAGGCAAAGTAAAAATGTACAATTTTCAAAATGATGGGAAAGAATTTATACAAGGTTTTTTTGGTCCTGGAGATAGTTTTGGAGAAGCGCCAATTTTTACCGAATCCACTTACCCAGCATCTGCAATTGCCGTAACAAATGTTGTTGTCGTTCGGCTGGCATCGCATTTATTTATGGAGTTATTACAATCCAATCCTACCCTTCATATGCAGGTATCCACAATGCTTGCAAAAAGATTATTGAGCAAATCGCTTACCCTAAAAAACATGTCGGGCACCAGCCCTTCCGAAAAAATATTGGGCATACTTTCCAGAATTAAAAATGAAAGTGGAAAACAGCAAGAGGAGAAAATTAAAATAGATTTTACCCGACAAGAACTGGCTGCTATGAGTGGTTTAAGGGTTGAAACTGTGATACGGATAATGCGAAAAATGTTTGATGATAAATTGTTGCAGATTGACAGAGGCAAAGTATTTTTTTAATCTTGTACAAAATTTCAATCCAAAATTTTATTTCAATTTTTATAAATATTTTTTTTGATGAACGAAAAAAAATGGTTTCGGTTAGCACTTTTTAATTTATGTGTATTAGCATTTGCAGGTTTTTTATTAAGGTATAAAATAAATTTTCCTTTACCTGCAATTCAACAAGCCAATTTATTACATGCCCATTCGCATTTTGCATTTAGTGGCTGGATCGGGTTTGTGCTTTATATAATTATAATCAACCAATTTTCCAATGCCTATAATTTGCGGACACAATACTGGAATAATTTTTTATGGCTGAATACACTGGTTAATTACAGTATGATCATTTCATTTGTTTGCAGTGGTTACTCCACTCTTTCAATTATCATTTCAACATTTTCAATTCTTCTTTCTTATGTTTTTGCATTTAGCGTTTATAAAAGTATTGCCGCATCTACCACAAATAATATCAGTACAAAATTTATAAAAGCAGCCCTGCTGTTTCTGGTGTTTTCCTCAACCGGAACATTTGTACTGGCTTACTTAATGGCCACTCACGACACCCATTTGTACTGGAGGCACAATGCAGTGTATTGGTATCTGCATTTTCAATACAATGGTTGGTTTACATTCAGTGTTATTGGATTATTGCTTCAACAACTTGAAAAAAGTAAAAACTATAATTGGGCCGCAGCAAACAAATTGTTCTGGCTACTATTTATTACTTGTATTCCTTCTTATTTATTAGCGGCGCTTTGGCCACAACGGCCTATTTGGGTAACTGCAATAAATGTAAGTTGTGTTTTATTGCAAACCGGTTCGCTCTTTTATTTATTTAAACTTTTATGGAAAAACCGGAAGGAAGTATTTCAACACCTGCCGCTCATTAGCCGTTGGTTAATGTCGTTGGCCATCGGATCATTTGCAATAAAAATATTGTTGCAATTTTTTTCGGCCCATCCGGTTATCGGGCAATTGGCTTATGGCTACCGGCCGGTAATTATTGCCTATTTGCACCTTGTTTTTTTGGCATTTGTAAGTCTGTTTATTGTAGGATTTCTGGCATCAAAAAATATAATTCCGCTACAATATAAAATTGCCAGATGGGGTTTAATTGGATTTGTTGTTGGCGTTTTTTTAAATGAATTATTACTGGTATTGCAGGGATTGTTTTCAATTTTAGAAGTACCACAAAATAACCTGAATTACTATTTGTTTTACAATACCATCCTGCTGGTTGTAACAGCTATTTTTATTTTCAGCAGCACCCTTTTTAAAAAACCTACTAATACATATCACCCAATCAATTGATAATTATCAGTTGAAAAGCCTTTGCCACAGCCTAGTTTTGCAACTTTATAATGATATCAACAACAGCCATACAAACCAATTGTTTTCACTGCGGCGAGCAATGCGATGAGGCAATTTTAATGGAAGAAAAAACATTTTGTTGCCAGGGTTGCAAACAAGTATATTTATTATTGAGCGAAAATAATCTTTGCAATTATTACGAGCTGGATAAGATGCCCGGCTTAAAAGCAAAAGGGAAATTTATTACAGAAAAGTATGCTTACCTGGATGATGCCGATACAATTCAACAGCTCATTCAATTCAGCAATAACAGCCAAACCAATATAACTTTTAAACTACCTCAAATACATTGTTCATCTTGCATTTTTTTATTGGAAAATCTACACAGGATAAAAGAAGGTATTATCAAATCGCAAACAAATTTTCAACGCAAAGAAGTATTTATCATTTTTGATGAGCAGCAAATTTCACTCAGAAGGGTTGTTGAATTATTAGCTTTTATTGGTTACGAACCATTCATCAGTTTAAAGGATGCAGACAAAAAAGAAATAAAAATAATTAACCGCAAGCAGGTTTATAAAATTGGTGTTGCCGGATTTTGTTTCAGTAATATTATGATGCTGAGTTTTCCGGAAT
>JANPAP010000538.1:0-10845 GCA_031429975.1 Chitinophagaceae bacterium | reverse complement strand
GCACTGGTAAAGGAAACAAGCAGCTGGCTGTTGGTTTTATCATTTTGTTTTTTTAATACAATGCCTTTAAAATACAGTATTTGCCCTGGCCTGTAAATAGATCGGTCTGTAAATAAAAAACTAACAGGTTTGTAAGGCTCCTGGTAACTGTTATACGTTTCGTTGTAATTGTTTTCGTCTAAAAACAATTCATCATCCTTATTAATTATCTGCAAATTAAAGGAACGGTAGCTGGCCGATTTTATAATATTGAATGACCCGTTTTTATCAGTGATATACGATTCTGTTTTGCTATCCTCGTATTGGTTATAGGTATAGTTGTATTTCGATTCCCACAGCTGAACCTTGCAGCCAGCAAGTGGTTGGCCGGTTGTTCGATGCAGCACATAATACTCATTATTGTTGTGCAGGTAGCTGATATTGCTTACATAAATATCTTGTTTGGCAATGATGTTTTTTTGTAATGAAAATTTTTCATCTAAACTAGCCAACAATAAATAACGGCCATTATTAAGTGCTTCAATTTTTATTTCGGTTGAATGGTTTTGAAAATCTTTTGGATCGGGTAATGCAGTATTCCAACTTTTTAATGCTGGTAAATCGGCCATGGCAGCCCATTTTTTTTCATTTTCTTTACGGTTTATATTTATTATTTGTTCCCTGTTTATTTTTATCAGCCTGAAATAAACAGTGCCGGCATTTTTATATTTTATCAAACTCCGCAATGCTTGTAACGGCGTATTTACTTTTTCGGTTTCCATACTTAATATGGGCTGCAAAATTTCATTTATTAAATTGCTGCAATTAATACCGCCTTCCGATTTTGGAAATTTTGCAACCACTGTTTCACATAATTCTTTTGCTTTTTTAATTTGATATTGGTTGGCTGGTTTTAAAAATGGATCATAATTTTGGCCTTCATCAAAATAAATTTTAGCCCTTAAATAACTGGCTTGTGCTGCAACGGCATTACCTGTAAAATTGTTTTCTATTTGTTGTAAAGCGGCTTCGTATAAGGCTGTTTTATTTTCGGCAACTGAATATTGGTATACAAATGCAATACGCTTTAAATCTGCATCCAGCAAGGCATCTGGCTTTTTGTCCTGCAAATGAAATTGAATAAGTTGTTGTAAAAGCAATATTGCTTTATAATGTAATGCAGTGCTGTCGTTGGTTATAAAGGAAGCAGTTGCAAATGCAACTGCCGGTAAAAAAACGTTATTGTTTTGCAATGTAAAATGCTCCGCAGGTTTTGTAAGCATCCGTTCTTCACTCATAAAATAATCTAAGGCCCGGTGTGCTAAAAAATCATATAGGGTGGGGCGTAAGTGCCGGGTGTTTTCTCCTTTTATAATGATAGGGCTATAATCAGTCAACATGGTTTTTTGTAACAAACTGATATTAATTAAAGATGCCTGGTACAAACCAGCTATCCGGCTGTGTAATTTATCAATGCTCCAGGTGCTGATGTCTTTACTGTTTTCCTGTTGCAATTTGGTTCGTCCATAAAACCGATATCGAAATTCCTGAAGATACTGCTGGTACATTTCGGCTTGCATACTTTGCAGAATATTTTTTGCAGGGAAAGTTGATGCAGCAATTAAAGTGTCAACGAAAAAAATATTTTGTGTCTGGCTGTCTTCCTGTAATATGCTGCGGTATTTAATCTGGAACATGCAGGCAAGAATCTGCTGGGCATCTTTGTTGTCTTTTTTTGCCAATTGATAAATAACCAACACCTCTTGCAATGCAGATTTGGTAAGTCCTTTCTTCTCAAAATTTTCAACAATTTTCCAATGCTGTTCGTAATCATTTTTTGTTTGCGCTGAAACAGCTAAAGAAATGAAGATTATGAAATTTATAAGCAGGAATATTTTCTTTAAAATCATGGTGGCGTTATTTAGTTACAATATACAATTAGTTGCACCGACGGGAACAATAAAAACGAAGTGCAGGTATTTTGATATGATGAATATTACAGGCCGATTACATAATTCTTTGGATGCTTTTTTCTTTAACTAATTATTGTGTTTTTAAAATTGGCCATCGGCACAGCATTTGGAAATGTTATAATAAAAGGAGAACCAAATTATGAAAAAGACATCTACACTGATTGCTGCAATGTTACTAACCATAATACTGTATGCTTACCCAAACCGAACCACCATCAGCATTACCAGTAATTCAAAATCATCGTTACGGGTATTGATTGATGGCAACAATTACAATGCAATGCGGAATGCTTTGCTGGTAAATAACCTCAATGCCGGGTATCACAATATAAAATTATACCAGCTTGTAAAACCCAACCAAAACAATGGGCTTAACAATAATTACCAGTTAGTTTATAATGCCACTGTTTTATTAAAACCAAATTATCATGTTGATATTTCCATCAACCGTTTTGGAAAAGCTTTTTTTGATGAACAGCCTGTTGGTAGTGGTTATTATGATTTGGATGATGAAGATTGTACTAACAATAATGAAAATAACAATTGGAATAATAATCAAAGTAATAATTGGAATAATAATCAAAACAACAATCAAAATAGTAATTGGAATAACAATCAAAACAACAATTGGAATAATACAAACCGTGTAATGAATAACCAGTCGTTCGACCGATTAAAAACGTCTTTAAAAAATGAAAGTTTTGAAAACACAAGAGTCAATATTGCCAAACAGGTTATTGCCATGAATTACTTTAGTACCGGGCAGGTAAAGGATTTGCTGCAATTATTTTTGTTTGAAAACAATAAATTAGAAATTGCCAAATATGCCTTCCGGTATACGGTAGATAAAGGCGATTATTATTTGCTGTCGGATGCTTTTATTTTCAGCAGCAATAAAGATGAGTTGATGCGGTTTATTCAGGCTAACCGGTAATATTTATTTTTTATTTTTTGAGGGCCGCAATTTTTGCGGCCTTCTTATTTTTAATAATCAGTTGGAAAAAACAGTAGCTTGTGAAAAATATATTTTTAATGAAAAGTATAAAAATTACAATGGCAGTTATTGCTGTTTTTCTTTTTAAAAACAGCCCTGCACAACAAAGCCGGTTCGAAAAATCGGGTGGTAAAGAAACCGCCACTTATTTTGAAATTATCAATTGGTATCAGCAATTAGCTAAAAAATCAAAACTGATTCTTGTTAAAGAAATGGGATCCACAGATGCCGGTTATCCCTTGCACTTGGTAACAGTTAGTGATCAAAATAATATTGTATCGCCAAAAAATAATCAACAAAAAAAAATTGTAATCCTAATCAATAATGGTATTCATCCCGGCGAGCCGGATGGTATCGATGCAAGTATGTTATTGGTAAGGGATATTGTAAATAAAAAAATTGTATTGCCTCAAAATATTGAGTTGGCTTTTATTCCGGTTTATAATATTGGCGGATGCTTAAACCGCAATCGTTTTTCAAGAGTAAATCAAAATGGCCCCACCGAATATGGTTTTAGAGGCAATGCCCAAAACCTCGACCTGAACAGGGATTTCACCAAATGCGACAGTAAAGAAGCCAAAACATTTACTCAAATATTTCAGCAGTTGGATCCGGATATTTTTATCGACAATCATGTAAGTGATGGCGCCGATTACCAGCATACCATTACACTCATCAGTACGCAATATAATAAGTTAGGCAGGGGGCTTGGTGATTGGTTGAGAGATGTATTTGAACCGAAATTGTACAAGGGTATGAAGGAAAAAAAATGGGATTTGTTTCCCTATGTAAATTTTGAAACTGCCAGTCCGGATAAAGGAATGGAAATGTTTTACGATCCTCCCCGTTATTCATCCGGCTATGCAGCATTGTTTCAAACCATTGCCTTTGTACCCGAAACGCATATGCTGAAACCTTTTGCAGACAGGGTGCAATCTACTTACGATTTTATGCTGACGGTTATGCAGCAGGCATCGGTAAATGCCACTGCCTTGCAATTGCAAAGAGCAATGGCCCGGCAAGAAATACTGCAACAGCAAATATTTCCATTAAGTTGGAAAGTAGATTCTTCTAAATTTAGTTTTGTAAATTTTAAAGGGTATGAAGCCGCCTATAAAAAAAGTGAAGTAACCGGATTGGAAAGAATGTATTACAACCGCAATAAACCATTTGAAAAAGAAATGAAATATTTTAATGTTTTTATGCCTGCTGCAATCGTTGCAAAACCGGTTGCATACATCATTCCAAAAGGTTGGGTGGATGTAATTGAGCGCTTGAAAATTAATGGCGTTAGTATGCAGGCTTTAAAAAATGACAGCAGTATGTTGGTTGACGCCTATCATATTGATGAATATAAATCGTACCCAACGCCTTACGAAAAACATCATAAAAACTATGCGACAAAAGTTTCAATCGGGCAACAGCGCATTCAATTTTTAAAAGGCGATTATATTATTTATCTCAATCAAAAAGCCAACCGCTATATTGTTGAAATGCTGGAGCCTGCTGGCGATGACAGCTTTTTTGCATGGAATTTTTTTGATGCCATCCTGCAACAGAAAGAAGGTTACAGCGATTACCGTTGGGAAGATGTTGCAGCAAATTGGTTGCAATCCAATCCGGAATTAAAAATAAAATTACAGGAAAAGAAAATTGCAGATTCAGCTTTTGCAAACAATGCCGCCGCCCAACTTGAATTTGTTTATAAACATTCACCCTATTACGAACCGGTACATTTAAGGTATCCTGTTTACCGGATGAATGAATGATTTATATTCGCCAATAAAAAAATAATTTAATGAGCAATGACAATGTTTATGCCATACCCTTAAGGTATCGCAAAATGGAAAATCTGCATATTGTATTCTGGTTATTTAAAGATATCAGTTGGTGCATGGTTTGGAAACCCTTGGGCATTACCATGATAATTCCAACACTCGCCATCGCCATAATTATTGCATTCAGAACCCGGCAATTTATGAGTGAAGTTTGCCATAATCTGGCCATCGTTGTTTGGATTACCGCTAACTCATACTGGATGATCAGTGAGTTTTTTCATTTTGACAGTAATGTTTTATTTGGAGATTATACTTTTAAACATCTTGCCATTATTCCGTTTGCTGCCGGCATTTTAATTTTGGCGTATTATTATTTGTGGTGGAAAGCCCGGCACCCTAATGCGGTTGAAACAATGTGATATTTATATAGTAACGATGCCATTTTTTATGGCAAACATTACCAGCCCAACACGGGTTTTTAAATGCAGTTTTTCAAATAAAACATCCCGGTAATTATCAACGGTACGGTGGCTGATAAACATTTTTTCTGCAATTTCTTTATAAGTAAGTTCGGTACAACATAATTCCAGAAAATGTTTTTCTTTATCATTCAGGTTGAGTAAAATTTTCAATTCGTTTTTTTCTTCTTCCTGTTTACCCAAAGCAATCAGCAATTTATTATTTACCATTTCGGTATAATAATGCCCCTTTGCCATCATCGAATCTATGGCCAGTTCCAGTTCATCGGGGTCGCTGTCTTTTAAAATATATCCCTTGGCACCACAATTCAACATCCGGATAATGGCATTTTCATTGTCGTACATCGTAAGTGCCAACACTTTTATTTCAGGATGATTTTCTTTTAACCAGCTGGCTGTCTCGTACCCATCCATTTCGGGCATATTGATATCGAGTAAAATAATGTCTGGAATTTTTTCAGGATTCAATTTTGCAATAAAGTCTTTACCATTATTTGCTTCAAACAAAACATTATGGCCAAGTGATTTTACAAGGCTTGCCAATCCATTTCTTAGTAACACATGGTCATCCGTTAAAACAATATTTGCCATAGCAGGTAAAGATATTGGATTTAAATATGGCTATTTGGATTTTCAAGTTCAAAACTTAAATGGGTTCCGTTTTCGGTACTGGAATGTAATTGCAGTTTACCTCCAATCATCGTTATTCGGTTTTGCATACTTTTTAAGCCGATGCCTGTTTTACTGGCTTCCAATGTTTGAGGGTTAAAACCAATTCCATTATCATTAATTATTAATCTAAAAATGGTTGGATGGTAATGCAATTCCACATCAATATTTTTTGCACTGGAATGTTTAATGGCATTGTTCATGGCTTCCTGCAACATTCTGAAAAGTACCATTTCTTTTTTTGCATCCAGTTTATAAATGCTGCCACTTACATGCAGGCTGGTAATAAACTTGCCGCTGTTTTGTAAAATTTTTAAATCGTTGGCAATGGCATTTTGTAAACCAATTTCGGCAATCTTATCACCATACAGGCTCTTGCTCAGATCCCGTAAATCAACAATGGCTTTACTTACCAGGTGCCGGGTATCATCAATTCTGGTTAAAAGAACAGGGTCGGTAATTTGTTTAAAATTGTTGAGGTTTAATTTTGCCAAACTTAATACCTGGCCAATATTATCATGAATTTCCTGAGAGATATTATGAAGGGTTTGTTCCTGAATTTCTATTTGAGTTTGCAGCAGTTCGTTATCATGCATCATTTTCATGTGCTCTTTTTCTTTCAAAAATTTTATTTGTTTTTTTTGATAAGTAAGTACCATGCTGATGATACTTGTAAATATGAAAATTACAAAGATGGAAGCAAATGCAATTATTATAATTTCCTGTGATATCGAACCCATAAAAAACCAGTTAATGTAAATAAACTACTTGCCAGCGACAGGATATTTGGTATGCCCCATAAAAATGTTATCAGTATCCTGTCATCCATCTTTTCATTCAAATATATTCTATTTGTTAAATAGTAATAGGTTAAAAATATAAGGAAGCTGCCGGAATAGGAAATGAAGAAACTGCACACTACCCAAAAATCGAAATCCTCGTAAATGGGCTGTTCGGAAATTTCATTTATTTTCTGGTTAAAGAAAAGGTAACAACAAATTACAACAGTAAGGCCCAGTAAGGCAAAACCAATGCTGTCAAAAAAAATATTTTGTTTGGATAAAAAAAGCCTGCCAATAAACACCGAAAGGTTAATATAAGTAAGCGCCTGTATGATGTTTCTTTTTTTGCTGTTGTTGATTATTTTTTGAAAATACAAGGGTAATAAAATAATTGATAGGGGTAACAGCAGGTAATTGTATACAAATGTATTTTCCTTATTGCTGTTACCCAGATAGGTTGCATAAAGCATAAACAAACCTGCAATCAGATAAAACAAAATAAGCACTTTGGTTTTGGACTGCCGGAATAATTTAAAATAAGCTATAAAAATAAAAAGGAAAATAAAGTAGGATACGGGTTCTATTAAATTGCTGATAATTGATCGCACAAATTGAGTTTAGTTTATTATAAAAACATAAAAGCATGCTGCATTTAATTAGCAGCATGCTAAAGTAGATTAATTACCGCCGGGTTTGCAAGGAGGTACCGGGCATCCGTTTACGGCAGCCAATGGAGCAGGCTCTCCGTTTTTAAACGCATCAGCAGTAAATGCAAGCGCCGCCAATTGCTTTTCCGGATTTTCAGGGTCGTTAACTAAATCGGCGCCAACAGTAAAAATAAAGTAATCGGGGTTTGTGTCTAATAAGGTTTTTACCTTACTGGCATCCATGGTAAAAGTCATGTAGGTTGTTGTCATAATTGAGGTTTATTAGGTTTAATTAAATTAATTGTATACTAAAATCTGCAAAGTATTTTACAATCCCACCGTTTAATCACCCTTTTTTTAGGGTGTATTCACCCTTTTTTTTAGGGTGATTTCACCCTTGTACAGGCAAAAGTTTTGTCGCAAATTTGTATAGATTTTATTTGGAAGGGTTGCTAATCAATTAAAAGATACGCCACCCAAACTAATAAAATAAGTTCTTAAAAATGAGAGATGATGCTGAATTAATACGCTCAATTTTTTATGTAATTGTCTCAATTTTAAAATTAGTATTTATTGAGCTGGTAACTTTTTGGTACTAATTAGTGGCGAAAGCCATTAGAACCAGTTTCCTGGAATTGCCCTGCCACCAAATAAAGCGGGTACGGCAGGGCAGCCGGGTTTTTTAATAATTTATTGTTCCTAGTTCTGCAATCCATTAATACCCTTATTTAATAAGTACCCTTTTTTTAAAAATCCATTCCTTTAAAAATCCATCTGCTTATACATTCCACTAAAATAATTAACTGTATACCCCAGGTACTGTAACCCCTAACTGTATCTGAATAAAAAATATTTCCCTACGACAACTATAATAGAACAAGGTAGCCAGCTTGGTTAGGTTGGCTACCTATCAAACTAAACCGGGAAGCCGAAAACGGATTGAGAGTAGGCAGAAAATTTTTTTATGGCAATAAAGCACATTGATATGGAGGATAAATATATCCCTAGAACAAATGATAAAGATATTATAGTAGAAGTTGAAATTGGGGATGCCGGTGATGAAGTTGGCTCATATTCTGTTTTTGGGGACTGAATTTATTAATTCAGATGAGCCCGCAAACCTTGGCAAGAAAGTAAATGTTGAAGGTAAAAAAACAACAATAGTAGTTGTTATTCCCGATTTGGCAAAGATGACATCTTTCGAAAAGATGTCATCTTTTTAGTAAAGGATACGCTTCAATTGCAAGTTCAGTATTGTAGTAATATTCACTCATTGCTTTATGGGAACTTATAAACGCCTGCAGGCCACCAAACCATTCCAAAATTTCGTTGCGGTTTAAATGGGTAGGCTTTTCTGAAATTAAGGATTGCCAGGATGACCATCGATATTCCGTAAAGTTTTTACACAATTTATGTTTTACGGCATTGGCATGAATGTAAATAATGGTTTGGGTAAAATGGGTTTCTTTATTCACTTCAACCCGTTTAAAGGGGCGGTGAAATAAATTTCCACTTCTGCTTCGTTGCTTATTTAATGCCATTGCATAAGAGGTAAAAAATCGTTTCCACTCAAATTCTAAAAGTAATTCCGCACTGGCATTATCTGCTAAATAATTCTTTTCGGGTTGCTTAATTTCATTGGTTGGTAATTTGTTTAAATACAGTTTTATTTCCTGAACAGATTTTACCTTAACCAAAAAATGAAAGTGATTTGGCAAAAGTGTCCAGCAAAAAGTTTCAACAAATGGGGAGAGATATTTTGCATATTGTTTTAAAAAATAGAGGCGGTTATCATCATTAAAAAAAAGCAATTCTTTGTTGTTGGTACGGTTATAAACATGAAAAATGCCATCGTTGTAAAAATTGGCTAAACTGGGCTTATTCATTGCAGCAGATTTTATAAAGTACTGTAAAATACAACATGGATGGCAGGGTTTATAATTTCAAAGATGACATCTTTTCTAAAGATGTCATCTTTGAGCCTGAATCTCTCTGTATATTTGCAACCGTTTTAATAAAAGCCAAATAGCATTACCAAACTTGAACGGAGCGTCGCCAATGAGGCTGATGGGAGTTCAATTGCTGGTAAAATAAAAATTGTATTTGAGCTGGAAATTAAATTTAAAACTTTAAACATTTAAGGCTAATAAGAATTCAATTTTGATGAAAATTTAATTGACCTTAGACTTTTAACCCAAAACTTTAAACCTTTATGTATCGTTCTCATACCTGTGGCGAATTACGAATGGCTGATATTACTAAGCAAATTACCTTAAGTGGCTGGGTGCAAACGGTGCGTAAATTTGGTAGCATTACTTTTGTTGACCTGCGTGACCGCTATGGCATTACCCAATTATTATTTGCAGAAAACCTGAATGCAGATCTGGATGCAAATCCCCTGGGACGTGAGTTTGTGTTACAAGTAAAAGGGATTGTGAATGAACGCAGCAGCAAAAATGCAAACATCCCCACCGGCGAAATTGAAATTGCCGTTACTGAATTTACCATATTAAATAAATCGGCCGTGCCGCCATTTTCTATTCAGGATGACACCGATGGTGGCGATGAGTTGCGGATGAAATACCGCTACCTCGATTTGAGAAGAAATATCGTAAAGAAAAATCTGGAGCTGCGTTATGCCGTGGGCCGCAGCACCCGTAATTATTTGCACGAAAATGATTTCATGGATATTGAAACACCCTTCCTGATAAAATCTACGCGGGAAGGGGCAAGAGATTTTGTGGTTCCGAGCAGGATGAACCCAGGACAATTTTATGCATTGCCGCAAAGTCCACAAACATTTAAGCAATTATTAATGGTGAGTGGGTACGACCGCTATTACCAGATTGTAAAATGTTTTAGAGATGAAGATTTACGTGCCGACCGCCAGCCGGAGTTTACACAGATAGATTGCGAAATGTGTTTTGTGGAGCAGGAAGATATTCTGAACATGTTTGAAGGATTGGTAAAACGTATTTTTAAAGATGTAAAAAATATCGATTACACCGATGTGGTAGAACGCATGACCTGGGAAGAGGCGATGTGGAATTATGGAAACGATAAACCCGATATCCGTTTCGAAATAAAAATTGCCAACCTTAAATTTCCGCAACACAGTTTTCCAAATAAGAAAACTGCATTTGAAGCCTCTCCCACCGGGGGTTCACTGAAAGGGAACGAACGAAGTTCATTGGAGGGGGCTTCTTTTGGCGTATTTGATGATGCAGAAACCGTACTGGCCATTGCCATGGCGGGTTGCAGCGAATATACCCGTAAACAAACCGATGAATTGACCGAGTGGGTAAAGCGTCCGCAGATAGGGATGAAGGGATTGGTATTTATAAAATGCAATGCCGATGGAACTTATAAAAGCAGCGTTGATAAATTTTACCCTGCCGAAAAATTAAAAGCCATTGCTGATGCTGTCAATGCGAAGCCCGGTGATTTGGTTTTGATATTGGCAGGTGCCGAAGAAAAAACCAGAAAAGCAACCAGTGATTTGAGGATGTTTATGGCCGAAAAATTGGGTATGCGTAAAAACACA
>JANPAP010000537.1:0-2388 GCA_031429975.1 Chitinophagaceae bacterium | reverse complement strand
CATCAAATGTTTTGTGATAATCCAAATGATCATGCGAAATATTACTGAACAGGGCTCCAATAAAATGCAATCCGGCAATACGTTGCTGGTGAATTGCATGACTGCTACATTCCATAAATACATAATCGCATCCGGCAAGGCGCATTTGCTGCAGTAATTTATTTACACTAACGGCATCGGGTGTGGTATGGGTTGATGTTAGCACCAGTTCGCCAATTTGATTTTGAACAGTGCTGATCAATCCGCAGCGATAACCCAATGCAGTAAAGAGTTTCCAAAGCAATGTTGCAATGGTAGTTTTTCCATTTGTTCCGGTAACGCCAACCAGTTTCATTTTTAAAGTAGGTTCGCCATAAAAATTATGACTGATAAAACCAGCGGCAACTGCACTGTTCTCAACCTGTATATAAGTTACCTGCTCATTCAATTCGGTTGGCAATAATTCGCAAACCACCGCTACGGCACCCTTGCTGATTGCTGCATCAATAAATTGATGGCCATCCATTGCATATCCCTTAACAGCAATAAAGCAAGTGCCTGTACTTACAGCTCTTGAATCGATCTGCAAATCATTTACCTTTTTATTGGTATCTCCTTTTACAGAGCGGATGCTGACTTTATATAGTATGTCTTTTAAAATCAATTTAAAAAGAGTGTAATGGTTTGTCCTTTTTTAAATATTGTTCCCGGTTGCAATGATTGATTGATTACCCTGCCCCTTCCAGTTGCTATAACTTTCATCCCCTTATTCTCTGCCAGATAAACTGCGTCTTTTAATCCCATTCCGGCAAGGTTTGGCGTTTCCATATTTCCTGAAAACCCTTCGGGGCTTTGTAATGATGCCGCATTGTTTTGTAAACTCATTGTTCTCCAATAGCCTCCCATTGCTACATCATTAAATGGAATTTGCAGTGTTCCAAAAATGGAGTTCAATTCATTTTTAATTCCATAATAGTTATACTGTAGTGTATCGGTTGTACGGGTAGCTTCATATTTTTTATTGCTTAAAAAGCGGCCATAAATTTTATCGCTGATTTCCTTAAACACTCTTCCCGAAACATCGGCACCATAAATTAATTTCGATTCGTTACTGTTTTGGATAACAACTGCCATTGTATATTTTGGCTGATTGGCAGGAAAAAATCCAATGAAAGAAGCCTGGTAAATTTTATTGCCTTTGTTGTATCCTTTATTATCCAATGCTGTTACAGCGGTTCCTGTTTTTCCAGCAATGGCATAAGCACTATCAAATAAAACTTTATGCCCGGTGCCATGCAAACTGTCTACCACTGCACCCAAACATTCTTTTACCTGTGCAAGGGTTTCATCACTACAAATTTTTTCAACCAATACTTGCGGTTCTATTGTTTTAAAATCTATACCATATTCTTTTATAGAATTCACCAAATAGGGCTTCATCATTTTACCATTATTTGCAACCGCATTGTACAGCATCAACATGTGTAAAGGCGTTACTAATTCTTCGTACCCATGTGCCATGTAGGGAATGGTTGTATTTGCCCAACTTCTGTTGGTTGTTTTTTTAATGGTGGGTTTTCCAGAGGATGCCGTAATATCAATCCCTGTTAAAGTATCCAAACGAAAGCGATGCAAATGATCCACAAATTTTGAAGGCTGGGTATGATAATATTGATCGGCCAATTTTGCAAAAGCAACATTGCTGCTTCTTAAAAAAGCGTCCTTAACCGTTATGGCACCGGTACCCAAGTGAGAATCTTTGATACGCAATCCATAAAAATATTTTGTTCCACCTTCGCAATCAATAATGGTATTCTTGTCAACGTATTTATCTTCCATTAAGGAAATTAAAGTTGCTAATTTAAAAATTGAACCGGGCTCTGTGGCTTTACCAATTCCATAATTTAAATCCTCGAGGTAGGTACCATTGGCTTGTTTTCCCAGGTTTGCAATGGCTTTAATTTTTCCTGTTGATACTTCCATAATAATTGCAGTGCCATGCAAAGAATTATTACCCAGCATCATTTTCATCAGTGCATTTTCTGCAACATCCTGCATATAAGTATCCAGTGTTGTATACACATCTTTGCCATTTTCAGGTTCAACCTCAACGCCTTCAACTGGCATGTATGCACCTGCTACGTATCGCATCAAACGCTGTCCGGTAGTGCCTTTCAACATACTATCATAACTCTGTTCTATCCCCACATTATTGGTTGCATTATCTCTTGAAAGCCCAATTGTACGATTGGCCAGCAGCACATAAGGGTTGATTCTTTTGTCTCTTAAGTCAACAATAAAACCACTTTTATTTCTTCCCTGTCTTACCAATGGAAAGTTGCGGAGCAGTGCATACTCCACAAAAGAAATCTTCTTCTTTATTACCATTGAAAATGGCAATACCATTAT
>JANPAP010000536.1:0-18151 GCA_031429975.1 Chitinophagaceae bacterium | reverse complement strand
ATAGCACCATATCACTACCAGCTACTAAAAAATAAAAGGTAGTATGTGTTGCATAGTACCAAATTTTTTTATAGCTTTGTGAAAGAAAGCGAGGATAAATAGATTTCAATTTCATTCAATCAATAAGTTTTAAATCTTTTAAAATCGCAATCAAAAAATAGTTAAATAAGAAATTAAAAAACTGAAGTCATGAATATTGATAATACAGCCAGCCAGATGAGAAAGGGAGTGTTGGAGTTTTGCATCCTTTCCATCATCAAACAAGGAGAAGCCTATCCATCGGATATCATTGAAAAAATGAAAGCGGCCAACCTCAATATTTTTGAAGGCACTTTATATCCCTTATTAACCCGTTTAAAAAATGCCGAATTTCTTACTTACCGATGGATAGAAAGCAATAGTGGTCCCCCCCGGAAATATTTTTCACTTACCGAAAAGGGCGCTACATTTTATAAAGACCTGGAGGCAACCTGGAACGAGCTGGCAAATGCTGTTAAAACATTGTCAGAAGCAGAACAGGAATTTTCAAATAACAATCCAGATTCAGTTCAGGACTAAAACTTCAACCACCATTAATAAAAATATTTTGTAGTGGGTAAAACCAACTTAAGAAACACTCTAATAAATTAAGCCATGAAACAAGTAATAAATATAAACTTCCACGGTCAAGTAGTACCAATAGAAGTATCTGCATTTGACTTGCTAAAAAATTACACCGGCTCCCTTTCTAAGTTTTTTGAAAATGAAGAAGGCAAGGAAGAGATCATTAATGATATCGAAAACCGCATTGCGGAACTCTTTCAGGAAAGACTGAAAAAAGGAGCCACTTGTATTACTGATGAAGATGTAAATGCTATTATTAAAAGTATGGGCAGGCCCGAAGATTTTGAAACTGAAGACGAAAGTTCCTATGCTGGGAAAAAAGAAGAATCAACAAAGGGAAATCAGCAAAGCTTTACCAATACAGGGTTTTCAACAGCAAACAGAAGGTTGTACCGGGATGAAAATGACAAAGTAATTGGGGGCGTTTGTAGCGGACTTGCCAACTACTTTAATATTGATCCGGTAATTATGCGAATTATTTTTGTGGTAGTGGCGCTTGCATTTGGAACAGGAGTTTTGGCTTACATTATTATGTGGATAGCCGTACCCAGTTCAGCTTCTACCGTAATTGGCAGTACCCGTAAAAAATTTTTTCGGGATCCCGATGACAAAATAGTAGCAGGTGTTTGTAGTGGTATTGGTAATTATTTTGGATTTAATCCATGGATACCAAGGTTGTTGTTTTTATTGCCATTCTTATCATTTGTTTTTCATTGGGGCCGCTGGGGTTTTATGGATTTTCCCAACTTTATCAATTTTACATTTAGCCCCGGTTCTTTAATTATTTACATCATACTATGGCTGGTATTTCCGGAAGCAAGCAGTACCGCTGAAAAACTTGAAATGAAAGGAGAAAAAGTGGATATGAATTCCATCAAGAATTCGGTAATGGAAGAAATGAAAGGCGTACAGCAAAGAGCCGGAAAATTTGCCAAAGAAGCAACTGCTGTTGCTGGTGAAAAAGGAAAAGTAATGGGCTCCGAAATAAAAAATGTGGCTGCAAGAAGTGGCCGGTCATTAGGCGATGTTATCATCTTTATTGTAAAAGCCATTGCTTATTTCATTATTGGTTGCGTAAGTTTTGCATTGGTAATTGCATTGTTTGCCCTGGCCATTGTTTCTATCGGTTTGTTTCCATTAAAAGATTTTATTTTAACCGATGGCTGGCAGAATGCATTGGCATGGGGTACCTTACTGTTCTTTATAGCAGTACCAGTAATTGGAGTAATTACATTTATAATTCGCAGGCTGGCAAAAATGAGAAGTAACCGTACGGCATTTCGTACCATATTTATCAGTCTTTGGGTAATTGGATGGATTTGTTTTTTTGGATTGATATCTTTTATTGGAAGAGATTTTACTTCATCTAGTAATATTGTTGAACAGGAAATAGTATTAACCAATCCAACATTAGATAAGTTGGAGATTACCAACAACGCTCCCGAAAAGAAATTATACCGTTACAATTCATTCAGATTAGAACCTTTTGAAAGCATTGAAGATGATACTGCTTTTGTAAAAAATATTGAAATAAAATTTGTAAAATCTTTGAACGATAGTTTTAAAGTGGTGATGGTAAAAATGGCTAACGGCCGTAACCGAAGAGCCGCAGATACCCTTTCTAATAAGATTGAATTTAATGCAATGCAAAAAGATTCATTATTGATTTTAGACCGTGGAATTGCCATCAATAAAACAGACAAATTTAGAAACCAGCGCATAATTATTACCGTATTTGTACCTGTTGGCAAACGAATAAAAGTAGACCGGAATATAGGATGGGGGCACAATGTTTACTTTAGTGGCCCGTGGAATGACAGGGATTTTAACCTTGACCTGGATGATGAAGAAAAAGGCTGGGATGAAAATGTAGAGTACATTATGAAAGCAGATGGCTTGTACACATTAGATGGAAAACCTGCCGACGAATGGAAACATAAAAAGGATAATAAAATTAATATAGACGCTGATGGAATTGAAATAAACAGCGATGGCAAAAAAATAAAAATTGATGATAAGGGTATTAAAATACAGGATGCCGATAAAAATAATTACCGCTATAACAGTACTCCTGCCATCAACAATATTGACTCGTTAAAAAAACAATTAAAACTACAACAGCAACAAACCAAAGACTCCTTAAAAAAATTAATTGAGGATACAAAAAAACAATTGGATAAAGTTGCTGTAGTCAATATAGAACCTATCAGTATCAGTAGTTTTGAATCACCCCTTTTCATACCCTTTTTAAAAATAAATTAAACTCGTTTCAATAGTTGAGTTGAAGTGAAACAAAAAAAGCCTTGCTATTTTTAGCAGGGCTTTACAATTTTAATCAGGCACCTTAATTTTATCCGAAACCCATTTCAGCATAAACTCATTTTTACTTTACATTTGCCAACATTCTATTTTACATATTTAATTAACGGTTAATGAAAAATACAGCCTTTACTCAAAAACATTTGAACCTTGGAGCAAAAATGGCCGAGTTTGCAGGATACAATATGCCCATAAGTTACAGTGGTATTAACGATGAACACGCAGCTGTACGCAACAACGCCGGTGTTTTTGATGTTAGTCACATGGGCGAATTTGTGTTGAAAGGAGAAAACGCTTTAGAGTTGATACAAAGACTTACAACTAACGATGCTTCAAAACTCAGCAATGGAAAAGCACAATACAGTTGCTTACCCAATAACGATGGCGGAATTATTGACGACTTGCTGGTTTATTGCCTGGAAGAAAACAATGCTTATATGCTGGTTGTAAATGCCAGTAATATTGACAAAGATTGGAACTGGATTAGCCTACACAATCACAATGCAGTTGAAATACATAATATTTCTGATAAAACTTGTTTGCTTGCAGTACAAGGCCCCAATGCCACAAAAATTTTACAATCATTAACCGAGTTGGACCTGTTGAATTTACAATACTACACATTTGTAAAAGGCCAATTTGCCGGGGTTGAAAATGTGTTGATCAGTGCAACAGGTTATACTGGAGCCGGTGGTGTTGAAATTTATTTTGAAGATAAGGACGCAGATGCCGATAAAATATGGGATGCCATTTTTAATGCCGGTGTTGCACAAGGCATTAAGCCAATTGGCCTGGGAGCAAGAGATACATTGAGATTGGAAATGGGTTTTTGTTTATATGGAAATGATATCGACGACAGCACCTCTCCATTAGAAGCAGGATTGGGATGGATAACAAAATTCAACAATCCCTTTACCAACAGTGCATTTTTCGAAAATCAAAAGGCAACAGGTTTATCAAAAAAACTGGTAGGTTTCGAAATGATTGAAAAAGGTATTGCAAGGCACGATTACGAAATAATGGATACCGATAATAATATTATAGGGAAGGTAACCTCCGGCACCATGTCGCCAAGTTTGGGTAAAGCAATTGGAATGGGTTTTGTAAACAAAAATTTTGCAACAATCGGCAGCGAAATTTTTATCAGCATCCGCAATAACCCTATAAAAGCAATGGTAGTAAAAGTTCCGTTTGTATAATTTTTTGTTTACCCTGATGCCAATACCTTTTTATGACAACCATTCATTTAACTACTTTAATTACAGCTCCCGTTGAAAGGGTTTTTGATTTAAGTCGAAGCATTAATCTGCATCGGATTTCAACAGCCCATACCAACGAAAAAGCAATTGCAGGTGTAATAAATGGATTAATAAATGAAAACGAAACCGTAACCTGGCAGGCAAAACATTTATTTAAACAAAGGCAATTCACTTCAAAAATTATTGAAATGAAATCGCCTGATTTTTTTATTGACGAAATGATAAAAGGTGATTTTAAATTTTTTAAACACGAGCATCATTTTAAATCAATTGAAAATGGTTGCATCATGATTGACCTGATAAATTTTGAAAGCCCCTATGGTATCATTGGAATATTATTAAATAAATTTTTCTTGAAAAACTATCTCGAAAAATTATTGATTAACAGAAATAATGTGATTAAAGATTACGCACAAACAACCAAGTGGAAAGCAATTTTGATATAAAATAATTACCATGAACAACAAGCCTGCATTATATACTTCACTATCGCCTGCCTTGCTAAATTTGTATGATGTAAGCAGTAGCATTGTTGTTATCATCGATGTATTAAGAGCAACTTCAACCATTGCAACGGCTTTACATAATGGGGCTAAAGAAATTATTCCGGTTGATAGTGTTACAGAATGTATACGTTTAGGAAACGAATTAAATGCCATAACCGCCGGCGAAAGAGATGGGAAAATTGCAGAAGGATTATTGTATGGCAACTCTCCTTTTGAATACCCGGCCAATTTTATTAAAAACAAAACACTGGTACTTACCACTACCAATGGCACCAAGCTTTTGCACATGGCATTAAGCAGTAATGCAAAAAAAATAATCACCGGATCATTTCCAAACCTTGATGTGGTTTGTAATTATTTGGTTGAAAAAAAACTTCCTGTAATTTTAGGATGTGCCGCATGGAAAGACCGGTTTAATATTGAAGACACATTATTTGCCGGAGCCGTAATCAATAAAATAAAAACGCATTTTCAAATAAATTGCGATGCATCCAATATGGCCGAAACATTATTTTTAGATGCACAACCAGATTTATATGAATATATGAAAATCAAAAATGCATCGCATTATCATCGCTTAACCAATTATGGGTTGGAAAAAGATATCCGGTATTGTTTAACGCCCAATATTGCAAATACACTTTGTGTTTTTGAACAAGACAGGTTGGTTGCTATTTCCTAAAATGAGTTACCCTACTGGTTTATAAACATTTGTTTCTATATTCTTTTCAGCCCTCACTTATTTTCCTTTATTTTTGCAAATTGCCTTTTTCTCAATCACCGTATGGTGTAGAAATCGGGTTTTTAGAAATTGAACAAATTAAACCCTCCAACACTTTGGCTTTATCGCATTTAATTAAACATATTTACAATACCGGATCCGATGAGGTTATCCGTAGGGCAAAAAAAATCCACAACAGCAATTATGTTGAAATGGTGGAGCATGATGAGTTGATGAATACCGCCAACTTCAGGGTGAAAGATGATACCTACAGCACCTATTACCGGGTAAGCGTTTTACAATTTGCCGATGCTAAATCCCTATCCATGCGTTGCAGTTGCCCTTATAACATTGGCGACATTTGCCGGCATGAAGCCGCAGCTCTTTTTCAGTTGCAGGATATGATTGATAAAAACATGCTGAGCAGTAGTAATATTCGCTACAATCAATTGCATACGGTTGCAAAAATGAAACACATCGATATTAAAGTTATCAAAGTGCTTTCGTCGATTGAGATTTATGAAGCAGCAGAAAATATTGTTGTAGCAAAAGATGTAATTATTGAAAAGGCAGCAAACGAACGGGTAGATGCAACCGTAAAATCGGAAGGGCATACTTTTCAAGTGGTGATTCAAAAAAATGATGAACGCAATTTTGATACTTCTTGTAAATGTGGCGAAATGGAGCATTTGCTCTGCATACATAAAACGGCAGTTTTTATTCAGTTGTCGCAAAATATCGGTCCTTATTATTTTGACAGTATCCGTAACTGGGATAAAGAAAAAAATAAATTATTACAGATTTACGGCTATCGTTTAGAAGATGATTTGGTTGGAAAATTTGAATTTATTTATAAAGATGGAAAACCATTTTTAAAATTGTTGGATACCAATATAAAAAGGGTAAGTCCGGGAATACCAGTTTCAATACCATCTTATATGCATACCGTTTCGGTTGCAGAAAATGAAACTGAGACAGAAAATGAAGAGATCGTTCCTACAAAACGACTGGGCATTGTTTTTAATTTTAATGCAGATACCTATCCCTATTTTATCATCGATACCGTACAAGGCGATTTTGATTCGGCAGCCAATAAATACCTGGGCAAAGTTGAAAAACTCGATCTTACAAAATTTGTAAATACCGAACCCTTTAGCGAAGAGGATAAGATGCTGTTGCAGCAGGTAAGAAAATTACAATCGTCGGAAATAAATAAATACCTCAACCGAAACTCACCCTTTAGCGGTATTTGGGAAAACATCATTCATACTGATGGCGATGAATTACCCGAAGAAACCAAATCGTTAATTGCAGAATATCTGATGCCGAAAATGAAGAAGGTTTTCGAAGAGCAGGCATCCAATTCATTTGTATATTATTTACCCGAAAAAAAAACATTTACTACAAATAACCTGCAACAAGTTGAACTTAGTGAAAACTTTATTGCGCCCCAATTTAAAATTACCGCACTCGACAATCATTTTGAATTGCAATGCCGTTTTAATATAAATGGTGCCGAGCAACCGGTAACCGATAATGAATGTAATAACAGTATTTTATTTTTATACAATCATATTTTTTATCTCTGGCAAAAATCGGAAGATGCATTGCAGGCCGAGAAATTTATTAAGAATGGCAACATCAAACTCAGCAAAGAAAACTGGGCAACACAAATGCAAAAAACCATCATGCCACTTACAAAAGAGTACCATGTTGAGTTTGATAAATCACTTGTAAGAGAAATAAAATCGGGCGAGCCGGAAGTAAAATTGATGTTGCAGGAAAAAGGCGATTACCTCGTTTTTCAACCCATATTTAATTATAAAGGTTTCGAAACAAAACCAACTGATAAGGATACTATAACCATACCCGAAGACGATAAAATTTTAATAGTACACCGCAATAAAGAAGCCGAGCAAAAATTTATCGATTCGCTGGAAACCCTGCACTCACAGTTTATAAAACCGCAGGAAGGAAATAGTTTGATATTAAAAGGGATCGATGTTTTAAAAAACAACTGGTTCTTTTTATTTGTAGATGCCATGAAGGAGGCCAAAGTTCCGGTGTTTGGTTTCGAAGCCTTACGCAATTTCAGATTTAATACTTCCCGGCCATCCACCCATATTCATGTAAGCAGCGGCCTCGATTGGTTTGATGCAAAAGTGGAAATAGATTTTGAAGGCCAACGGGTAGGTATAGCCGATATTAAAAAAGCCATTTCGGCCAAACAATCTTTTGTTCATTTAGGCGATGGTACCCTGGGTATTTTACCCGATGAATGGTTAAAAAGATACTCCCTGCTTTTTAAAGTAGGCGATGGTAAAACAGATAAGTTACGCTTATCAAAATACCACATGAGTGTAATTGATGAGTTGTACGAAAACAGGGATGCAACAGAATTAAGTTTTGCTTTGGATGAAAAATTTGAACGCCTCAGGGAGTTTAAACATATTCCTACTATTGATCCCCCCGAAAATTTAAGCCCTATATTAAGGCCTTACCAGGCATCGGGTTTTCAATGGCTCAGTTATTTAAACGATGTTGGTTGGGGTGGTATTTTAGCAGATGATATGGGTTTGGGTAAAACCGTACAGGCACTCACTATGCTGCAATATTACAAATCTATTAACCCCAATTTTAAAGCCATTGTTGTTTGTCCAACAACCTTAATTTATAACTGGGAAAATGAAATCAGAAAATTTACGCCATCCTTAACCTGGCGTATTCACCATGGCAGCCTGCGTACTAGAAATATTGAAGAACTAAGCAGCTCCAATATTATCATCACCACTTACGGAACTTTACGAAGCGATATTCAAGTATTGTTGAAAATTAATTTTGATTATGTAATTCTGGATGAAAGCCAGGCTATAAAAAACCCGGCTTCAAAAGTTACCAAAGCAGCTTGCCTGCTGAATGCAAAAAATAAAATTTGCATGAGTGGTACACCTTTACAAAATAATACTTTTGACATATTTGCACAGATGAATTTTTTAAACCCGGGCTTGCTGGGCAGCATGGAGTTTTTTAGAAACGAATTTGCAACACCTATTGATAAATTTGGAGAGCAGGAACAAAAAGATCATTTAAAAAAACTATTGTTCCCTTTTATTTTACGCAGAACCAAGGAGCAGGTTGCAAAAGATTTACCCGAAAAAACAGAAACCATTTTGTTTTGCGAAATGGATAAGGAGCAACGGAAAATTTATGATGCCTACCGAAACAGTTTCCGCGATAAAATTTTGGGTACCATCGATCAACAGGGAATCGATAAATCGCAGTTAACCATTTTACAAGGTTTGATGAAATTGCGGCAAATTTGTGATAGCCCTGCAATACTGAATGAAGAAGTAAAATATCCCAATCATAGCATCAAGCTGGATGAACTTACCAGAGAAATTACCGAAAACATTGGTGAACATAAAGCGCTGATTTTTTCTCAATTTTTGGGGATGCTGGCATTAATAAAAGAAAAGTTGATAGAAAATGGAATTCCATTTGAATATTTTGATGGCAGTACCAATATCATTGACCGCCAAAAAGCAATTGATAATTTTCAAAATAATGAAGAGTGCAGGGTATTCCTTATTTCATTAAAAGCAGGTGGTGTGGGGCTTAATCTTACCGCAGCCGATTATGTATATATTGTTGACCCCTGGTGGAATCCAGCAGTAGAGCAACAAGCGGTTGACCGGACCCATAGAATTGGGCAAACAAAAAATATTTTTGCCTACCGGATGATTTGCATTGATACCATTGAAGATAAAATTATTCAGTTACAGGAACGCAAAAGGAAACTGGCCAGTGAATTAATTAGTGATGATGCTAATTTTGTAAAAGCATTAACCAAGGCAGATGTTGAATACTTATTTAGTTAATGAAATAGATCGGTAATTTGATTAAGCGCATAACAGCTTCTAAAAAATTATACAATGAAGAGTTTATTTAATACGGAAATATTGGATGAGGTGGTTAGCCGGATAAATTTACTGAACCCTCAATCGCAACAGCAATGGGGAAAAATGAATGTTGCTCAAATGTTGGCACATTGCAAAGAGGCTTTTAAAGTTCCATTAAGCGAAACAAAAATGCCAAGATCTATTATGGGCTTTTAAAAAGAAACTATATAATGATGAACCCTGGAAAAAAAATCTGCCCACCGCCCCAGAGTTTATTATTAAAGACCAACGGAATTTTGAAACAGAAAGACAGGAGCTGTTAGAATTAATCAATTCATTTTATAAAAAAGGCCCCGATAATATAGGGAATCACCTACATCCATTTTTTGGCACATTTACCAAAGAGCAATGGGGTAAAAGCATGTACAAACACTTAGATCATCATTTAAAACAATTTGCCGTTTAGTTTATTGATGAATACAAAGTACCGGAACATGGGTATGGTAAATAAGTTGGTTACTTTGGCTTCTCGAAAATATTTTTTGCACCAGCGTATGTTTTTTAGGAACCACAACTACCCAATCTAATTTTTCTTTATCAGCAAACCAGTTAATTCCAGTTGATATATCTTCAGCTTCAATGCTATGGTAATTTGCTTTCATCCCTTCCAACATATCATCTAATAAAAAACTTTCATGTACTTCTTCGGGTGAAAAATTTCTGTTTTCAAAATCAATATTTAAAATATGCAGTTCTGCATTAAAATCGGTAACAATTTTTTTAAGCAATGATAATGGAGTAGTTTCTTTAACCTGTTTATAATCGCAGGCAAAACCTATTTTTCTTACCGGGATAAATTCGGCCATTGGTGGTATTACTAAAATTGGATATTTTATCTCATGAATTGCTTTAATAGTGTTACTACCTACTACCAATTTAGTAAGCGCATCCTTACCAGTTAACCCCATAATAACCAGATCAGGTTTTATTGCTTCGCAAAATGAGGCAAGGCCGTCAACTATTAAGCCCATTTCCGCTTTTAAATTAAATACCACATTACTGCGGATATGTTGTTGAGTATTTTCAGCCAGCATTTCCAATTCATGCATTGCAGCAACTTGCATTTCTGCAACATCAAACAAAGGATAAGTAAATTCTCCTATTGAAACAGGCAACTCATACGAATGATAAAGCCATACATCTGCATTATAAAAATTTGCAAGGTTCCCGGCAAAAACTGCTGCATTATTTGCTGTTTTTGAAAAATCAACTGGTACTATTATTTTTTTCATTGTTAAGTTGTTTTTATAAAATTATAAATTTTCAAAGATAAGTAAATGATTCGTATCAGTCAAATACATGATACTATTCATAAATATAAATTCAATTATTGTACTTAATAGTAAAATACGGCTATAATTTTTCAATACAAAATCTTAATGCATGTAATAAACTTTAACTAGATGCAAATTGATAGATATCATTTACAATAATTTATTTTAAGCTATATAAAATATAGACAAAAAGTACATTCATTTAATAAAAATTATTTCCTTCATCAAGCCTTGATATTTTTTGCTTGTTAGTAAAATGTGAATTAACTTCACCACGCTATTTATGCGATATACCATTATTGACTTATGTAATTATTTAGATGGAAAGTTGCTAGAAATGTAAATTTAAAATCCAATCCTGATTTTAAACTATAGTTTAAAAACCTGTACTTAACATGTTTACCAATACAATCTGATTCGGTTTTCAATTTATTACGTTCAACTTAATTTATAAAAAAGTTACAATGAGAAAAAGTTACTCATCACTTATTTCTAGAAAATTTTATTTTGCCTTATTGGCAACATTATTTTTACTAACATCAGCCCCAAAGGTTACTGCTCAAATCGATATCTCGATTGGTACAGGTATAATAGGAAATACCACTACTACCTATCCTTGTCCTTTACAGGATTATTATGAAGGTAGTAGGATGCAATATTTATACTTGGCTACAGAGCTAACTGCAGCAGGTATGGGGCCTGGCTTTATAAATTCTATAAAATATAATGTAGTAACATTAGGAACAGCAGGCTTAATTGAACAACATGCAATGAAAATTGGTGGCACATCAACTGCTACACTTTCTGCAACGGCATGGGAAACGGTGACAACCGCTGTTTTTGGGCCATTAGATTACCAACCCATTGCCGGCATTAATACTTTTACCTTTCCAGCGCCATTTTTCTGGAATGGCACTGATAATATTGTAATTGAAGTTTGTGGAGGTGAGCCTGGAAATGCAACCGGAACTTGGTATACTGTAAATCCGGTAATACCTTGGACGACCGGCCTTGCTTTTAATGGATCGCATAACTACAGAGCTGATAATTTGGGCAATCTTTGCGGCTCTACAACAACAACCAATACAGGCACCCAAACTACCAGACCCAATATTACATTTGGCTGGGTACCGGCAGTAGCTTGTGCTGGAATACCAGTTGCAGGTACAGCAAGTGCAAACCCAACTTCTACATGTTTAGGAATTCCATTTACTTTAAGCTTATCTGGTACTACAGTGGCATCTGGCATTACATATCAATGGGAATCTTCTGCAAACAATATTGCATTTACAGATATTTTAAATGCAAATTCTTCCTCATTTACAACAACACAAATTGCAACAACCTTTTACAGATGTAAAGTTACTTGTACAAGTGCAGGAGGTGGAACGAGTACAACAAATAGTGTACAAGTTTTCAGCCCAACTGCAGTTTCCGGTACTTTTACAATTAATAGTGCTTTGCCAACTGCCGGTATAAATTTTCAATCATTCAATGCTGCATACGATTATATCAAATGTGGTATTAATGGCCCAGTTACTTTTAATGTAGATGCTGCAAGTGGCCCTTATACCGAGCAATTAAGTATGATTCCGGTTCCCGGAGCTTCAGCTATTAATACAGTTACATTTAATGGTAATGGAAGAACAATTTCATTTTTATCTTCTAACACAAACGAAAGAGCCGTAATTAAATTAAACGGTACTGATCATATTAAGTTTGATAATTTGGTAATATCAGCATTAGGATCCACCGCCACAGAGTACGGTTTTGGTGTTCAGTTATTAAATGATGCAGATAGCAATAGAGTTTCAAATTGTACAATCAACATTAATACCAGCTCAACCTCTACCAATTTTGCAGGTATTGTAATGAGTGCATCTGCTACTTCTGCAACTACAACTGGAAATACTTTTTCAGATGGTAATATATTCAGGAGTAATACTATTAATGGTGGTTATTACGGTATTACTTGTGTAGGTAGCAGCACGGCTGCAAACAGGGATAATATCATTGCAAACAATACAATTTCTGACTTTTATTTTTATGGAATATATATTACTGGGAACTACAATACGCAGATTGATTCAAATGTAATATCAAGGCCAACTCGAACTACTGTTGGTACATTTAATGGTATTTATTTAACGAGCTTAAATGTAAGTGTAAATATTACCAGAAATACCATCAGCAATCCATTTGGAGGCGCTCCTACTAGTACCTCAGCATTTAATGGTATTTATATTACCGGTACAGATGCATTGGGCGGATTTGAAAACAAGGTAATTAATAATAAAATATATAATATTACCGGACTAGGTGAAGCCAATGCTATTTATAATTCCAGTTCAGATAATGTTTGGTATCAACATAATACCATTTTAATGGATGGTACAAGCGGAACAGCTTTAACCCGTGCGTTCTATCAAATTACGCTTGCAGCAGGTATCCGCTTTGAAAATAATATTGTGGTTATTTCTCGTGATGGGTCTGGAGCTAAATATGGTTTATATCATAGTACCATAACTTCTGATATTTTTTCTGATAAAAATGATATTTTCATAAATCCAGTTTCAACAAATGCTTTTACAGGATTTTATACCTCAGCAAGAGCCAGTTTGGCCAATTGGCAAGCAGGATCAGGTGATGATGCAGCATCTGTAGCAAGCAATCCCTTATTTATAAATGCTTTAAACGGCAATCTGAAACCTACAAATGCTTCAATTGATAATCTAGGAAGTCCGATTGGTATTTTAATTGATATTACAGGTGCTGCAAGAAGTGCCACCGCTCCGGATTTAGGTGCATATGAATTTACTCCTGGAAATTGTATTGCACCGCCTACTGCAGGTGCTGCTTCTGCAAATCCTTCTACAATTTGTATAAATAGAAATGTAGGATTAGGGCTTTCAGGAAATTCCATAGGTTTAGGTCAAACTTACCAGTGGCAAACTTCGGCTACAATTGGAGGAACTTATTCTAATATTGGAAACAGTTTAAATAACCCAGACAGTACCATTATTGCAAGTGTTACCCAGTATTACAGAGTTGCAGTAACCTGTAGCGGAAATACAAGTTTCTCTACACCAGTTTTGTTAACAGTTCTTCCGGCACTACCAATGGGTGTTTATACAATTAATGCTGGTTTGCCAACAGCAGGCACTAACTATACAAGTTTTAATGACGCTAAAATTGCTATGAATTGCGGTATTGCAGGTGCAGTAGTATTTAATGTGGTTGCCGGTACCGGACCCTATAATGAACAATTGGTATTAGATTCCATTGCTGGAACTTCAGTAATAAATACCGTTACTTTTAATGGAAATGGCAATACCATTGCCTTCAGCCCAAGTGATAACCTTGAAAGAGCAGTTATTAAATTAAGAACTGCCGACTATATTCGATTCAATAATCTTACAATTGATGCTACCGGAACAGGAACTTATGGTTATGGCGTACAATTATTTAATAATGCCGATAGTAATATTATTAATAATTGTTCAATTCTTGTAAACGCCGCAACCACATCAACCAACTATGCAGGTATTGTGGTAAGTGCTTCAGAAACTAGTGCTACTGCAACCGGCAATACATTTTGTGATGGAAATATATTTAGTAATAATACCATCACTGGAGGGTATTATGGAATTACATTAGTAGGAAGTACAACTATAACTGCTATATTTAATAATCAGGTTACCGGCAATACTATTTCTGATTTCTATCAATATGGAATATACCTTACTGGAAACAACGGAACTTTAATTGAATCTAATAATATAAATAGGCCAACCAGAACAACTGTTACTGCTTGTTATGGCATTTATTCAACAGGTATAAGTACTAATCTTAAAATTTCAAAAAACAGAATTAGTAATCCATTTGGTGCTGCTTTAACAAACACATCTGTTTTTGGTGGCATTTATTTAACAGGAACTGATGCAATTGTAGGTTCTGAAAATGTAATTTCCAACAACCTAATATATAATATCAATGGCGCCGGTGTTCAATACGGGCTTTATAATAGTAGTTCTGATTATATAAGATATTATCACAATACAGTTTCGTTAGAAGATCCAAATAATACGGCAACTACTGCCAGCTATGGCTTTTACCAAACAATCCTCAGCGATGGAATCGATGTAAAAAACAATATCTTTTCTATATCAAGATCAGGAACAGGTAACAAATATGGGATATATCTGGCAACAACCGGTACAGGTATTACTTCAGATTATAATAGTTTTTGGAATACTGGTACCAACGCATTTATTGGATACGATGGCACCAACAGAATTTCACTTTCAAATTGGCAAATATCAACAACTTTTGATATCAACTCTCTTTCAACAAATCCGTTTTATACAAATGTGGCAATTGGTAATTTTGCCCCATTATCACCGGTAATTGATAATAGAGGCACTCCCGTTGGTATCACTTCAGATATATTAAATGCGCTTAGAAGTGCCACAACACCAGATATGGGTGCTTATGAATTTTCTATTGCGCCTTGTACTGTTCCACCAGTTCCGGGAGTTGCTTCAGCAATTCCAAATTCGGGTATTTGTATGGGTACCAAAATAGATTTAAAACTTGCCGGTTATGTATTTGGCTCTGGACAAACGTATCAGTGGGAATATTCGGCTACAAATAGTGCACCTTGGATAGCTTTAGGAGCACCTAAATTATTCCCAGATACTACCATATTTGCAACGACCTCATTATATTATAGAGTTCAAGTAAGTTGCGGCGGTAATTCGCAACCTTCAACTCCAGCACAGGTTACATTAAACCCGGCTTTCCTTGCTGGTTTTTATACAATTAACAGTACAATTCCTGTATCTGCTATAAATTTCACATCTTTTGCTACAGCGGTTGCAGCATTGGATTGTGGTATAACCGGTCCTGTATATTTTGATGTTTCAGCAAATACATATATTGAGCAAATAAGAATGAAGTCAATTGCAGGAACCTCTCCATCAGTAAGGGTTACATTCCGAAGTGCTAATGGTATTCCAGGGTCTGTAATACTTACCAATGCAGGCACAACTACAGCTAATTATACTTTAAAATTAGATAGCGCCAGTTATGTTACTTATAGGGATATGACGATTGCTGCTACCAGTACAACCAATGGCCGTGCTATTGAACTGGCTAACACGGCTTCATTTGATAGTATTGTTAATTGCCTTATTACTGTACCAGCAACAACACTTACAACAACTGCTGTAGTTGGCATTTATGCCAATTTACTTACTGGTGCTTCAAATACAATTAAGGGGAATACAATTTCAAATGGCACTACGGGTATCTACTTAAATGGTACCGCTTTAACAAACCTAACTTATGATAATGTTATTGATAGTAATATTATCAATGAAAGTTATAATTATGGTATTTATATTGGTAATAATGGGCGGATAACAACTTCCAAAAACATTGTAAATGTTACTATGCCACGTAGTGCAACCAATTATGGCATTTTTAGTACTAATAGCGATTCAGCTTATAAGTATGTTGCGAATAGAATAAATATTGATAATGTTACTGCAACCACCAGTTATGGAATGTATTTTACTGGTTGTGATGGCCGTATTGCTGATAGGGGTAGAATTGCTGGCAATACGATTATGGCTTTAACCGGAAATACGGGTACATTATATGGTATGTATCAAACGGGAAGTACTTTTAATAATACAGTTAATAACGTAATCAGTATTAAAACCTCGGGTGCAACTTCTTATGCATCATACAGTACTGGTAGTGGAGGAGTAAATTTTCAAAACAATACCATTGTAAGTACGGCTACTTCTGCAACAACCAATGTTGCAGCCTATTTTGCACAAACCTCTGGTACATTTCCATCAATTAATATTCAAAATAATATTTTTAGTCATCTTGGAGGTGGAAGGGCAATGTATGTTACTAACCTGAATTTTATATACAGTGATTATAACACTTTTTATACTACAGGTACTTCATTAATTCAATGGAATGCGGCTAATAATTATGCTACCCTAAAAAAATGGAGAGATACTTCTTTCTGGGATCTTAGTTCAATTGCGGTTTTACCAGCATTGATTAGTACAAACAATCTAAGGCCCGATGTTTCTAATCCAGATGTATGGGCTATTCATGGTAGAGGTAACCAAATTGTTGGAAATGATTATGATTTTAATAATAATCCTAGGCCAACTACTCTTACTACTGGGGTACCCGATATGGGAGCTTTTGAATTTTTACCAACAGTAAACCCAACGGTATTAACTGCAGTTCCGGCAGTTCCGGTTGCTGGTGGCACACAATATTTCATGTATGGTACAGATACCGTAACAAAAATTACTTATCATCCAACAGCACCTGTTCCTGCAAGTATTTCACTGCAGCGATATTCGGGTGTTTTACCTACTGGACTGGCGGCGGGTCAGAAAAGCATGTATTTTTATACAGATATCAGCGTTCCAACACAAGGCGCATATAAATACGATGTAAAACAATATTATGTAAACTCTTGGCAAGGATTTATTCCAACAAAGCCAGCTATTAAACTGGGTCGTACAGATGCAACTAATGCTTGGCTTGTAAATGCATCAAGTAAAGTAAATGATATTACAAGTATAATTTCAGATACAGCGTTAGTTTATATCGGAAAACTTACAGGGCTTACTGATGGCTCAGTGCCACCAGCTGCTCCAGACTTTTATCCAATTGACAGTAGTAATAGTGGTACCCGTTTTTGGGTAGGTTATGGCCATCATTACGGGTTTAGCACTAATAGTCAGGATATGGTATTGTACCTGAGTGCACAGTCTGCAGCAACTGTAATGGTTAGTATAAATGGAACAAGTTATCAAAGGGAATATGCCATTCCAGCCAACTCTGCAATAGTAAGTGTACCATTACCAAAATTCGGATTGGTAGATAGCCGTATTACAGATGAGGGTAAATTTGAACGTGGAATTAGAATTACCAGCGATGTGCCGATTCAAGCCTATGCACACATATATGATGGCTCCAATTCCGGAGCAGGAATGTTATTGCCAGTAGGGGTTTATGGTTATGAATACCAGTCATTAAACGGTGCACAATTTTATCCTACAGGTGGAGCTGGATCTTATAGTTGGTTTATGGTAATTGCTGACAGGGATAGCACTCTGGTAGAAATTACGCCGGTTGTAACAACCAAAGCAGGAAGGCCCGCAAATGTTCCATTCCAGGTTTATCTTAATAAAGGAGAAATTTATAATGTGATGGGCACCATCAATGGTTCCCAAGGAACTGATTTGAGTGGAAGTCTTATTAAATCAAGGCCAAACGCTTCTGGTAACTGTTATCCAATTGCTGTTTTCTCGGGTAGTAGCCGTACATCTATTTGTGGCTCATCAGGGGATAATTATATTCAGCAAGTATTCCCTTCACAGGCTTGGGGTACAAAATACGGTACGTTTTCAACCGCAAATTCAACTTCTAATAATCAGTATATTTCAAATATTTTCAGAGTAATGGTAAA
>JANPAP010000535.1:0-3303 GCA_031429975.1 Chitinophagaceae bacterium | reverse complement strand
CTTGATGGCTGAAATTGCCTTTAATATTTTACAAAGAAGTGTGAATGTATTGTTGATGAACTAAAAAATTAAATCAAAAATCAAAAGTCAAAATCAAAAGGTGTAAGCGTTTAAAAGTTTTGGCTTTTGAATTTTTAATTTTGACTTTGCATCTAGCATCCAGTATCCAGTATCTAGCATCTAGCATCAAGTTTTTATCTTAATAATTTAGAAAGCTTTGTCTCCAAATCAGGGCCTCTTAAATTTTTTGCAATAATTTTTCCATCCGGGCCAATCAAAATATTTTGAGGGATACTTTGTATTTTAAATTGTTGTGCAACGGCATTGCTCCATCCCTGCAAATCGCTTACATGGCTCCAGGTTAAACCATCCATTCCAATTGCTTCAACCCAGGCTGGCTTTGCTTTATCAAGCGAAACACCCAGTACTGTAAAATTTTTATTTTTAAATTTATTGTAATTTTCAACCACATTCGGATTCTCTTGTCTGCAAGGCCTGCACCAACTTGCCCAAAAATCTATCAATACATATTTACCTCTGAAAGAAGATAAGGAAACAGGTTTTCCTTCTGTATCATTTTGAATAAAATCTTCCAATAAAGTTCCGATAGCATTTCTTTTTCCTTCAGCAATTAATTGCGAAAGATATGCGCCCATTTCAGAAGCTTGCACCTCTTGAGGTAATGTAATAAATAGTTTTTCTGTTTTAGTAATATCATCAACAACCTGGTTATACCGTATCAATGCCAAAGGAGCAACAAAAGATGTTGGATGCTGTTGTACAAAAGTTTCGATTACAAGTTTAGCACCTTCAGTAGCCAGAGAATCGTACAAGGCATTTTCAATAAATAGTCGTTGATACTGTTGAAGACTTTGATTTAATAATTGAAAATCGATATGAGAATTACTACCAGTAACAGTGGCCCTGTCAAGCGTTTCTTTATCTCCATTTATTTTCACCTGGCTGTTATCTAAAAACAAAGTAAGGTACGGCGGTTGCTTGTTTATATAAATAATTTTAAACCCCGGATTGTTAACCTTACCGCTGAATGAAAATTTATTATTGATGATAGTAGTTGCAATTTCCGGAGTACCGGTTTGTCCATTCAACAATTCTACTTTTGTTCCATCTGCAAAACCTGTAACCGTTGCGTCAATTTCAAATCCTTCATTTTTATTAACTGCAATTTTTGTCGAAGTTTTATTGTTGGGTTTCGATTTGCTTTTTTGTTGAGCAATTGAAAGCAATGGCAATAAGGAAAGGATAATATAAAGTTTCTTCATCTTTTAAATTTAAAATTGCAATTTAACCCATTTAAATCAGATTGATTCAACCCAAAATGCTATTTAAGAATTCTTTTGTAATTAAGTTGATATCCTTTTGATTCCCCAGCGCTTTTATATAAGCACTGCCAATAATGGCACCATTCGAATATTTTGCTGCGGCTTGAAAAGTTTGCCGGTCTTTTATTCCGAAGCCAACCAATATGGGATTTTTTAATTGCAAGGCTTGCAATTTTTTAAAATATTGTTCCTGATCTTCGATGGCTTTATTGTTGCCCGTTGTGGATGAAGAAGAAACTGCATAAATAAACCCACTGCCTAGTTCATCAATTTTTTTTATTCTTGCTTCACTGGTTTCGGGGGTTACTAAAAAAATATTGTTGAGCTGATATTTTTCAAAAATCGGTTGATACAAATTTTCAAATTCATACATCGGCAAATCGGGTAAGATGATTCCGTCAACTCCAACATTGGCAGCATCCGCACAAAATTTTTCAAATCCATATTGCAATACTGGGTTCATGTATCCCATCAATATCAGTGGTAATTGAAAATAATCTCTGATGTTATTTAGCTGACTGAATAAAGTTGTAATCGTCATGCCATTGGCTAAAGCTATGCTGCTACTGGCTTGTATCACTTCTCCATCTGCCAGTGGATCGCTGTAAGGCATTCCAATTTCTACTAAATCTGCACCATGTTCCTGCAATGCCATCAACACTTCTGTTGTAGACTGTAATGCCGGATATCCAGCCGTGCAATAAATATTGAGAATATGATTTTGTTTTTTTTGAAACAATTTTTCAATCCTGTTCATGATATAAAATTTAATTAACGCTCCACGCCTACTTCTTTTCCATCCAAAAATATATGATGATATTCCGGCTTTGCATCAATATCGAGGGTTAGTTTAAATTGCGATTTTATGGCACTTGCATTTGGAAAACTAACCATCAGGCTATCCCCTTTCCTTTCAACTTTATAATTTTTACCATCAAAATCAGCATCCATACAATTTTCAAATTCATAACGTTGGCCATTGATATTTGAAATAATTTTTACAGGCAATTCACTGTTGACACAATTACCTGTTTTTTCAAATTCAATTGAATGATTTATAAAACTGTCACTGCAGGAACAGCAGCATCCAATTGCAAAAAATAATAAAACATTTTTCATCTTTAAATAAATTTCATGTAAGTAGCTAAATCTTTATCCCCTCTTCCACTTAAACATATCACCACAACATCTTCTTTTTTAAATACCATTTTATCCAGTGCTGCAAAAGCATGTGCCGTTTCCAATGCCGGGATAATGCCCTCTGTTTTGCTAACAAAAAATGCCGCTTGCAAAGCTTCCTCATCGGTTGCATTTAAAAAAACAGCACGGCCAGTTTTATAAAGATGTGCATGCAATGGGCCGATTCCCGGATAATCTAAACCGGCTGAAATGCTGTGTGGCTCTATCACCTGCCCATCGTCTGTTTGCATTAATAAACTTTTGCTGCCATGCAAAATGCCGGGTTTCCCTAATTGTGTTGTAGCTGCACTCATTCCGCTATCAATACCACAACCTGCTGCTTCTACTGCAATTAATTGCACTGTATTTTCATTTAGAAAATGATAAAATGCACCGGCTGCATTGCTGCCACCACCAACACAGGCAATAACATGCGATGGTAATTCTTTCCCCGTTTTTTCTGTTAATTGATTTTTAATTTCTTTGCTGATTACGCTTTGAAAACGGGCTACCATATCCGGATATGGATGCGGCCCTACCACACTGCCAATAATATAATGCGTATCCAAAGGATTGTTGATCCAATCCCGGATCGCTTCGTTGGTAGCGTCTTTCAGCGTTTTGCTGCCACTGGTTGCCGGTATAACAGTTGCGCCTAACAATTTCATTCTGGCTACATTGGGCGCCTGCCTTTCAATATCTTTTTCGCCCATGTAAACAATACATTCTAATCCTTTCAAGGCGCACACCGTTGCAGTAGCTACACCATGTTGCCCTGCGC
>JANPAP010000534.1:0-2169 GCA_031429975.1 Chitinophagaceae bacterium | reverse complement strand
CAAGCCATGGCGTTACCTCTGATGGTGGTAGCATTTTGAGTATGCTCGATAACAGCATATTGTTGTAAAATTTTATCAATCGCATCTTTATCAGCCGGTGCAATATCGCTGATGATTACATTTTGATTTGCGGTAAACCTGAAATTTACTTTTCCGGTTTTGGCCACTTCCAGCAAGGCAGTTTTTAAAGCCAGTTTTTCATCATCCAGCACCCGGCCATTTTCTACAAAAACAGTATAATGCCAATTGCTTTTTTCATCCTGTAACCAGCCGTAATAATCTTTCCGGTCGGTAAAGCTGTAAGGCCTTGCCTCCTGTAAAGTAAAGCCAATGCGGCTTTCAAGTTCTTCCTTAAATTTTTCTACCCCCATTGTATCAACCGTATATTTTAGCCGGGCTAATTTACGATCGCTGCGATTTCCAAAATCCCTTTGTACCGTCAGTATTTCATAAACTGCTTTCAAGGTTTTTTCTTCTGTATCGGTAAAACCAATTACCGTTCCCAGCCGGGCATAAGTTGCGGCATTTCCATGTGTGGTAGATAATCCGCCGCCAATGGCAATATTAAAACCAGCCAATTGATTGTTTTCAACAATTGCAATAAGCCCGATATCATTTGTAAAAACATCCACATCATTGTTGGGCGGAATGGCAATGGCAATTTTAAATTTACGGGGCAGGTAACGGTCTTGATATAAAGGATCATCTTCTTCTTTTTTATCCAGAATTTTTTCTTCATCCAGCCATATCTCATAATAGGCCCGGGTTTTGGGCATCAGCATGCGGCTAATTTTATCGGCATACAAAAAAATACTTTCATGCAACGGCGATTGATTGGGATGAGAACTGCATAAAACATTTCGGTTAATATCTCCACAGGTTGCAATGGAATCGAGCCGGGCTTCATTAAAAGCTTTGACGGTTGGCTTAATGGTAGCTTTAAAAATACCATGCAATTGAATGGTTTGCCGGGTAGTAATTTTTATAACTGCTGTTGAAAAATCGTTGGCAACCTGATGTGAAGCGATCCATTGTTGAGCCGTAAGAAAACCTCCTGGCAATCGCAAACGGATCATAAAAGTATATAAGCGTTCCAATTTTTTAGCCGCTCTTTCCTCCCGTCTGTCCCGATCATCCTGTTGATACATGCCATGAAATTTCAGTAAGTTCTGATCATCCTCACTAATGGCACCGGTTAATTCATCCGCTAAACTTTTTACAATTGTACCCCGCAATCCATCGCTGGAAGTTTTAATAATTTCGTTAGGGGAGAGGTTTGTTTTTTCAGCCATTATGATCAATTTATTTTTTTATTGAATTAAAAAAGAATATTGTTTTGTTTGATTAATAAACGTCTGTAAGGTATCGGCCCTCTTCTTTTAAACGATCCAAATAGTCAATCGCTTCTTGCTTTGATTGCTCTCCATATTGCTCTATAATTTGTAAAATACTTTCTTCTACATCCTTACTCATAGGGTATTTGCTGCCGCATACATACACATAACTGCCGGCTTGTAACCATTCAAAAAATTCGGCACCCTGTTGTACTATTTTGTGTTGTACGTAAATTTTTTCGGGTTGATCTCTCGAAAATGCAGTGCTTACTTTTGTCAATACAGCAGTTTCAAACCAGTTTTGAATTTCTGTTTGATATAGAAAATCGGAAGTGAAATGTTGCTCACCAAAAAACAGCCAGTTTTTTCCAGCAGCGCCGGTAACATCTCTTGTTGCAATAAATGAGCGGAAGGGTGCAATGCCGGTACCCGGCCCAATCATAATAATATTTTTATCATCTTCGGGCAGGCGGAAACTGTTATTGGGGTGGATGTAAAATTGCAGTTTTGTACCAACTTTTAATTCAGATAAAAATCCAGAAGCTAATCCATTTTTCTTTTCGTTGTTGCTATTGAAATTGTTTTTTGAAACGGTAATATGCACTTCGCCATCCTGTGCTTCGGGTGCCGATGCAATGCTGTACAGCCTTGGAATAATGGGCTCTAAAATTTTGATGATTTCTAAAAACTGCGTCTTATCTGCTGCCGGATAAATTTTCAACAGGTTGATGAGATCCATCCGTTGAACAGGAATATCCTGTTGCACAATCTGTGCATAATGTTTAACTACCCGTTCGGGTAAATAAATAAGGTTCAGTTTTTTTAATAACAAATC
>JANPAP010000533.1:0-7221 GCA_031429975.1 Chitinophagaceae bacterium | reverse complement strand
CCCCAAACCCCTCCCGAAAAAATCGGGATAAACTCCGGGGGCATTAAAGACAAGATACATTTTCGTTATTTCCTTAATGCCTTAATTGCGCGGTCAGGATAATCAGTAATAATTCCATCCACTCCCATTCTCTGCAGCTCATTAATTTTTGTTGTGTCATTCACAGTCCACGGAATTAATTTTGCTTTGTGGTTGTGCAGTGCCTCTATCAATTCTTTTGTAACTAAACTATAATGCGGACTGTAAACTGTTGGCATAAATCCCAGCTCAAGAACATGATCTCCTAACGAACGTTTATCAAAATCTTCAACCAATAAAACAGTGGGTATACTGGGATAATGATTGTGCAGGTACTGCAAGGTCCTTATATCAAAAGATTGAATCATTACCTGTTTTTCCATTCCTTTTTCCTTAATTACTTTCATCAACAAATCAACAAATGCAGCAGGTGCAGGGTGATAAATATTATCGGTAAAAGCAGTAGTTTTTGTTTCGATATTAAAAAATGGAAAAGGCCGGTTGGTTTTAGCCATGTAGGCTGATACACTGTCAAATAATTGAGCAAGACTTGGTTTGTGTACCGCCATTTTTTGCTGCGTTACAAATCGTGGATGCGGTTTTAACCCAACATCATAAGTCTGCGTTTGGGCAAAAGTCATGTTGAAAATATTGTACCCTCTTTCTTCCTGTTCTGTAATAAAACTGCCATCGGGCTTGGTGGTTATTTCATGATTAAAGAAAGGCTCATGAGAGAGGATTGCTACATTGTCTTTTGTAAAAACAATATCCATTTCCAAAGTAGTTACACCTAAGTCAAGCGCATGTAACATAGCAGGGATGGAATTTTCGGGCATCAAACCCCGGCAACCACGATGCCCCTGTTTATCAAAAATACCTTCTCCCAAAATTGATGTTGAAGTTTTATTGCTGGTACTCATTTTATTGTTTGATGAACAGTTTGTAAAAAATACTGCAGCACAAAAAAGTAAAATGCACCGCATTACTGAACGCTTCAATGCAGAAAAACGGTATGTAGTACAAGTGAGTGACACAACGATGCTGGGTTTTGTTTTGCAGTTGGTTAAAAAAAACTATACAGCCATTTCCTGAATTTCGGTTGGTGCTAAATCGGCATTCCTCATAGCAATACCCCGGGCTGCATTTCCGGCAAATTCCATAAATGCTTTCTTGGTAATTTCATCATCACTAACCATCAGGGGTATGCCCAAATCGCCGCCTTCCCGAATGCTTTGTACAATCGGTATCTGTCCCAGCAATGGAATGTCAAACTCTTCTGCCAAATTTTTCCCTCCGTCTTTTCCAAAAAGATAATATTTATTGTCGGGCAATTCGGCAGGCGTAAAATAACTCATGTTTTCTACCAGCCCAATAACCGGAACTTTTAGTTGCGCCTGACCAAACATGGCGATTCCTTTTTTTGCATCGGCAATGGCTACCAACTGCGGTGTTGTTACCACAATTACGCCAGTAACCGGCACCGTTTGTACAATGGTTAAATGAATATCGCCGGTGCCCGGTGGCATATCAATAATCAGGTAATCCAGGTCGCCCCAATCCACGTCGGTAACAAATTGGCGGATGGCGCTGCTCACCATCGGGCCCCGCCAAACCACCGCCTGTTTTTCATCCACCAACAAACCAATGCTCATCATTTTTATGCCATATTTTTCAATCGGCATAATCATTCCTTTGCCATTTACATCTTTCATCATCGGCCTGTCGCCACGTACGCCAAACATAATGTGCTGGCTGGGGCCATAAATATCTGCATCCATCAATCCAACCTTTGCACCGCCCTGAGCCAGTGCCAGTGCAAGATTGGCCGATACGGTACTTTTTCCAACGCCCCCTTTTCCACTCACCACGGTAATGATATTTCGTACGCCGCTTAAAACTGTTTTTGCATCCTTGCGGTTGCTGCTGGTATTGCTGGTAAAGTTTACCGTTACCTCCGCTTCTTTGTTTACCAATATTTTTACTGCATTAATGCAGGCATTCATAATCATATCTTTTAATGGGCAGGCAGGTGTGGTTAACACAACCGTAAAGGAAACTTTATTGCCATCTATTAAAATATCTTTTACCATATTCAGGGTTACCAAATCTTTGCCAAGGTCGGGTTCTTGTACATTGCTGAGGGCTTTCAGGATAGCTTCGTTTGTCATCGTTCAATAATTTGTTAAAAAATTTTTTGTTCCTCAAAATTAAACATTGATGGCCTTACTTTGTTTATCATTTACAGAAAATGAAGGAAGGATTGTATTTTTGTTCCCAGCTCCGAAGCTTTATTTAACTTCACAGGCGTCGCACTCTTGTACATCAAATCTTTTTTGAGCAGATGACTGTTACTGTAAGAAGTTTTGTAAATTCCATTTTTTTTAAAGCATGAAGAAATTTTTACTACATATTTTTATCCTTAGTTTTTTTTTGCCAATGGCTGCCAGCGCCCAGTTTGCAGGCTTTAAAGATTCGGTTGTGCAATTGTATGGAGTAGTGATGACGGCAGATAGTTTGCAGGCCCTGCCTTCGGTAAGTGTGGTTGTAAAAGGGCAAAACCGGGGAACCATTACCAATAATCAAGGCGTATTCAGTATCGTGGTTTTAAAAGGCGATGTAATTGAATTTACCAGTGTGGGCTTTAAACCCAAAACGGTTGTAGTGCCAACAGATATCCCGGATAATCAATACAGCATTATTCAATTGATGGTGAATGATACCATTTATCTGGCGGCAACAATTATTAAACCCCGGCCCACAAAAGAACAATTTGAAAGAGATTTTATAAATACAAAAATACCCGACGATAAATTAGAAATAGCCCGGAAAAATACAGACGAAAATACCCGCCGTATTTTAGTGGCTAGTTTACCCAGAGATGGAAGAGAGGCTGCCGGAAATTATCTTACGAGGCAGGCCGCAAAAAATTATTACAGCGGGCAATTACCTCCCATGAATATTTTAAATCCGTTGGCGTGGGCCGAATTTATTCAGGCCTGGAAACGGGGCGATTATAAAAAGAAAAATTAGATTTCTTTTTTCTTTCTCTATTAAAATAATAGCCATTGCAAATTTTTGAAATGTAAAAAGTTTCTGTTGTAACTTTATTGTTATCAGATAATTTTAAATTAAATAATCCGTTATGAATTTTTTTTTAATAGGGTTTATGGGTAGTGGCAAATCGCATTGGGGTAAAGCCTGGGCTACCTTGTATAAAACCGGTTTTATTGATCTGGATGCAGTTGTTGAAATTGAAGAAGGCAGCACCGTTGCCGAAATTTTTGAAAACAAAGGAGAAGATTATTTTCGGGAAATAGAATCGAAATCATTACGGCAATGTGCTGAATATGATAACACCATTATTGCCTGCGGTGGCGGCACGCCTTGTTTTCATCATAATATGGAATGGATGAATGCAAATGGCATCACTGTTTATTTAACGGCCACTCCCGATGAAATTTTACGCAGGCTTTTAAAAGGGGAGCAAGACAGGCCACTGATTAAAAAATTAAACCAGGCCGAACTGCTTTTTTTTATCCAGAAAAAATTAGGCGAAAGAGAAGCTTTTTATAACAAAGCAAATATTACACTTGACAGCTCGGCGGTTACTGATGAAACCTTTGAGGAAAAAATCCTGATTTATTAATTTACAGCAATGAATAAAAAATTTATACAGTTGGCTGCATTGTTTGCGGCACTGGCTGTTGGCATGGGTGCATTTGCAGCCCACCAATTAAAAAACATTTTTGACCTATCCTTATTGCAGGTTTTTGAAACCGCTGTAAAATATCAATTTTATCATGCGTTGGCTTTATTGGTAACGGGCATTTTATACCAACAATTCCCTAACAAATTTTTACAATGGGCAGGCAATTTATTTATAACCGGCATATTGCTTTTCAGTGGTTCTTTATACCTGTTGTGTTTTATTAAATACCAGCATATATCAGCAAATTGGGTAGGTGCCATTACACCCATTGGCGGCCTTTGTTTTATTGCCGGATGGGTATTGATGGCTTTATCGGTTTCAAAAAAATTATAAATTAATTGGATAGTGCAGGGTTACAATAGTGCCGTTATTATTTTCGATTGAAAAATTTATTTTCATTTCATCCATCCGGGTTTTCATGTTTTTTAAACCATTTCCAAAATGGCGAAGATTGTCAAAATCAATTCCAATGCCGTTATCCTGTATGGTTAATAAAAATCCATCATGCACCCGTTTAGCAGTAATGGTTACTTCTGTTGCCTTAGCATATTTAACAATATTATTGAGGGCTTCTTTAATAACTAAAAAAACATTTTTCCGCATCTGCCCATTTACTTCAACTGATGGTATTTCATTATCAAAAATAAATTTGCAACTGATACCGGTATTATCAAAATATTCCTGAGCATAACTTCTAATATATGCCATCATACTTTCCAACGAGTCGTTACTACTGCTCATGGCCCAAATAATTGCATTCATATTATTTAGCAACTCATTTGCCGAGGTTGAAATTTTTTCAATTTCGGGGTGTACTTCATTGCCAAGTTTGCTTTTTACCAATTCGCTGTAAAGCCGTATTGCGGTTATACCGGCACCTAAATCATCGTGCATGTCTGCACTAATTCTCGATCTTTCATTTTGCCTTACATTTAATATGGTCAGTTTGGTTTCAAAGGATTGTTTTTCTGCTTCTAGTTTTAGTGCTTCCTGTTCCTTAATTTTTTCAATAAGTTCAATCCTGTTTTTATAAGTTAGCCCCAATAAAAACAAAAAAAGTTCGCCAATAATTCCCAATTCAAAATAAAAAAATGCACTCGTAAAAATTGTTTTTCTTCCCATTTTCAACAAAAGGATATAGTAGGACACGATTGCAAAAAATATCAGTATGGCATTACCGGCTGCCAGGTAATTTAAAAGCTTGTCTTTTTTTGCAATGGCCATGGTAATGTAAATAAGCCCGGTTCCAATGGCAGTTACCTTCATTATATTTTCTAAAATATTTTGAAAATAGAAATCATTTGTAAAGAAATTAAGAATGGTAAAGCAAATGAAGATTAAAAAAATCCCTCTTTCTTCATAAATAAAAATTTTATTGAGGATGGGTAAGGTTTGTTTGGTATTTAAAAATATTCGGGTAAAAGCGATATAGAAAATAGTACCAATTGCTAACAAGGCAAATGCAAAATAAGTTGAAACCAAACCGGCAGCAATGCCGGTTTTCCGGTCGAAATAATTGGTAAGAAAAAACAACAGAAACATACAAGTTGTAAACAAACCATTTAACAGAAATTCTTTTTTGCCGCTCAATAAATAATTGGCAATTGAAAACAACAGCATCATTAGTAATACACCACTAAATAAAAATCCAACCGTTTTAAGCAATTCATTTTTATTATAGTGTACGGATTGAAAGATGTGCAGGTAGCTGCTTTTAATGATTTGGGGTGAAATAAAATCAAAACTCGATTTATTAAAATACAATTCAACTATAATTGTTTTACGTTCATTTGCATGTAGTGCAAATGGTTGATAACCATCCGCTTCACTTTGATTTTGAATGATACCGAGCTGGTTATTATTTTGTAAAACAAAAATTTTTATTTGTTTAAACGATGAACCCGGGAATAAATAAAAAGTATCAATAAAATTGCCGGAGTTAAGGAATTCAAATTTTAAGAAAACGGGTCTAGTAATCCAGTATTTTGGAATATAAGGATTTGCTTTAAATGCAGCCAGCTCCAACCATTTTTTTTGAACAACTGTTTCAGCAGTTAAATTACGGTTGCTATCAATAAAAAGTTGACAGTTATTAATTAATAAAGAGTCGTTGATTGTGGCAATATCAATGGTAAATGTATCAGCAGTGCTTTGGGCTTTTATTGCAAAAAAAGAAAATGAAAAGGCAAGCTGCAGTATTAACTTTTTCAATGCTTTCGTTTTATCAAACCTACATATTTTATTTTTAACTTTTAACTAAATCCTTTAAACGACTGCTGTATTCAGTACTGGATTTATTTATCTTTGTTCGCAATGGCAAAAAAAGTGAAACCCAGTAATTCCAATACATCGGGAACCGATGCATTAAAAACTGACAAGGAAGAAAAAATTGAAGTAAAGCAATTACTCAAAGATGAACGTACTCATAAAATTGCCGGCACCATTTTTTTACTGATTGCCTTTTTATTATTCATCGCTTTTACATCATATTTATTTACCTGGGAAGAAGACCAGGATAAAGTGTTTAGCGCCGGCCGCAATTTATTTTGGGGTACCGATGTTAAAGTAAATAACCTGTTGGGTACTTTGGGAGCTTACCTTTCTCATTTTTTTATTTATAAAGGTTTTGGTGTTGCTTCTTATTTTATCTGCAGTTTCTTTTTTGTTGTGGGTATCAATTTCTTTTTTGGAAAAAAAATATTTTCCATTGCCCGAAACGTAAAATATTTGGTTGTAGGCTTGGTTGTTTTAAGTGTGGCATTTGCTGTTGCATTTGATGGCAGTGCCTTTGCATGGGGTGGGGCAGTAGGCAAAATGATTAAAACATGGATGTATCAAATCGTTGGGCAGGTTGGTACATTCGCCATTTTATTTGTTACGGTTTTAAGTTATATTATCTGGCGCTTTAACCCTGTGTTTAAATTACCATCAAAAAAAGTTATAACCGATGTTATTACCGGAGAAGGAGGAAATGCAACAGCGATAACTACATACCCGGTTAACGAAATAAACCCTGAAGAAGCAATTGAAGTTGAACTTTCGGGCAACGCATTAAAAAACAATGCAGGCATGGTTGCGGTTCCAATGCAAACCAGTCCTGCTGTGTTGCATGATTTGCAATTAACCGAAAAAGATATTGAAGAAAATAAACCAGCAGCAATTTTGCAAGCAAGCAAACCGGTTGAAAAAAAGCCTGAACCTTCGGGACTTGAACTTGAAATAAAAACGGTGCCGGATAAAATTGCAGCGGAAGAAACAGAAAAAATAAATACGGCAAAAACGCCACTGCCTTATGATCCTATTCTGGATTTGAGAGATTATATTTATCCAAAACTGGATTTACTGGAAGCGCATGGCAGCGAAAAAATTGTGCAGGATGCTGCCGAGTTGCAGGCCAACAAAGACCAGATCATCAATACCCTTAAAAACTATGATATCAGTATTCAGAAAATTTCTGCAACAGTAGGCCCAACAGTTACTTTGTACGAAATTAT
>JANPAP010000532.1:0-3959 GCA_031429975.1 Chitinophagaceae bacterium | reverse complement strand
CATCATGGTTTTTGTACCACAAATCATGATTTTGTTTGGGTTGATAACCTTGCTGGAAGATACCGGTTACATGGCCCGGATAAGTTTTTTAACTGATAAGTTGATGCGTAAAGTGGGCTTAAACGGAAAGAGTGTAATGCCCATGATCAGTGGACTGGCATGTGCGGTACCCGCCATTATGAGTGCCCGAAATATTGAAAACCGCAAAGAGCGTTTACTCACTATTATGGTCACCCCATTAATGAGTTGCAGTGCCCGCCTGCCGGTATATACCATTTTAATAGCGTTGGTAATTCCCTCAAAATTATATTTTGGTTTTTTAAGCATACAAGGTTTGGTGATGATGGGATTGTACCTGTTAGGAACTGTAATGGCATTGATCGTTTCGTATGTAATGAAGTGGTTTATCAACATCAAAGAAAAAAGTTTTTTTATTTTGGAACTGCCCATGTACCGAAGCCCCAGATGGAAAAATGCTTTAACTACCATGATAGAAAAAGCCAAGATTTTTGTTTTTGATGCCGGTAAAGTAATTATGGTCATCAGTTTATTACTATGGGCATTAAGCAGTTTTGGGCCACCAAAAAAAATGGCAGCCATTAAAACCCGGTACGAACAATTAATAAAAGAACAACCAGCACAAACTGCGGAGTTAACAAAACAATTAAAAAAAGAAAAACTGCAAAACTCGTTTGCCGGTATATTGGGTAAAACAATTGAACCAACGATCAGGCCATTGGGTTACGATTGGAAGATAGGGATTGCATTAATTACCTCCTTTGCTGCAAGAGAAGTTTTTGTGGGTACCATGGCAACTCTTTACAGCGTTGGCGAAGATGCCGATCAAAACAACAGCACACTTCGGCAAAAAATGGCTGCCGCCGTACATCCTGATGGCAGTAAGGTTTACAATCTTGCAACGGGTTTATCTCTCATGATCTTTTATGTACTTTCCATGCAATGCATGAGTACGCTGGCAGTTGTAAAAAGAGAAACACGCAGTTGGAAATGGCCCATCATTCAATTGGTTTATATGACTGCATTGGCTTATTTAATGAGTTGGGCGGTGTATACATTTTTTAAATAGATTTGCATTATTTACCATTCCCCCTATAGTTAATAATAATTGAGAATAAGTAGTAACTATTTTTTTATTTTTTTCAAAAATGGTTTTGATTATTCAAGCTAATCGTTTTTCTATATTTTCATATAAGTAACGATTTGATACCAGTAAAATTTCAGCCGAAATTTTACTGGTATGAATTAGTGCTAAAAATTGCCGTCTCATCAATAAAATGGAACGATTGGTAATAAACATAAAATAACCAAACAATCTTTATGAATAAATTTATGAAGCAATTGCAGATTACAAATCTGTTGATGAATTACAATTTTATCAACTCCACAAAAAAGCCTGCATTCATAAGGATCTTGCTGTCTAGTGTGATTTTACTGCTGACTTTTTCTTTAGCGGAAGCTCAGCAAGTATCCGTAAAACAGGTTAAAAAACATAAATCGGCTTCCAAAAAAATTAGAGAGAACCGGATGAAGAAATATGATTTTGATAAAAAGGAAACCGAAAAAGAAGATGATGAATACGATGGTCCGGACAGGGCTATGGAAATGGAATATCGAAAAACGATTGACCCAGCCACAGGTATTGTTCCAAGAGAAAGGTTGATGAATGCATTGGATAAAACAAAAAAATCAAAAGATCTTCAAAGAAGCGGACAGTTTGCTACATTGGGTAATTTTACATGGACAGAACGGGGACCCAATACGGATGCTGTAGGTGTGAGTAATGGAAATACCCGGCCCAATAGTGGGGTTACCTCAGGCCGGATGAGAGCAATCAATGTTGATTTGGCAGATGCTAGCGGTAAAACAGTTTGGGTTGCTGGTGTTTCAGGAGGTTTATGGAAAACAACAGATATCACCGCCGCTTCGCCCAATTGGATTTTGATTAATGATTACCTAAGTAATTTAGCGGTTACTTCAATAACCCAGGACCCCTCAAGTACCAATAAGGATATCATGTATTTCTGTACCGGTGAAGCATTTTTTAATTCGGATGCTGTAAGGGGAAATGGAGTATTTAAAAGTACGGACCATGGATTAACCTGGAATTTATTAGCCTCTTCCCAAAATGCTAATTTTTATTATTGTTCAAAAATTTTATGTGATGCTGCTGGTAATGTATATGTAAGTACCAGAAATGGGGTTTTCCGCTCTATTGATGGTGGAACCAACTGGGTAAATATAGCGCCAACTGGATTAAGTGCAAGATTCAGCGATATGGAATTAAGTGCTACCGGACGCCTGCATGTAAGTTCAGGGATTTTCAGTACCTGTGCGTACCGATTTACTGATAACCCTGCCACCGTAACTACCAGTGGCTGGACCTCTCCTACTTCGGGATACCCCAGCAGTAGTGTAAGGATTGAGTTGGCTTGCAGCGGCAACACATTATTTGCAATTCCCTCAAATGCCAGTTATCAGGTAACTGCGGTTTATAAATCTACAGATGGCGGTGCTACCTGGACAGCAAATAATTTTACTGCTGGCAATACAACAGACTTTGGTAGCCAAGCTTGGTTTTGCCTGGCAATTGATATTGATCCTTCAAATATCAACAATATCATTATTGGTAATTTAACTTGTCTAAAATCAACCGATGGCGGAAGTACCTGGTCCAAAATTTCTGAATGGGTAGGCACAACAGGACAATATGTTCATGCCGATCAACATATAATAAAATGGTATGATAATGGAAATAAATTACTAATTGGTTGTGATGGAGGTATTCATTATTCAAGTGATAAGGGGGTTACGATACGTGACAGGAATGTGGGCTTACGGTTAAAACAATTTTTTTCTTGTGCAACGATTCCAACAGCCAACAGCAATTATTTTTTAGCTGGCGCTCAGGATAATGGGGTGCATAAACTTACAACTGCAGGCTTGGGCGGATCAACTGAGGTTACTGGAGGAGATGGTGGTTTTGTTGCCATTGATCAGGATGAAACCAATTACCAGTTTGGCTCATATGTGAACAATGTATATCGGAGGAGTTCCAACAGCGGAACCAACTGGAGCAGTTTTTATTTTTATAAAGGTACTTCCAGCACTGCTACCAATTTTGGAACTTTTATTAATCCTTATGATTATGATAATACGGCCAATATAATTTATGCTGGTGCAGATGCCGGGGAAATTTTTAGATGGACAACAGCTCAAACTACAGCGGCAGGAACTTATTATGCAACCACTGGCTTTCCAACAGGTGCCACAATTTTAACAGGTATTACCAGTTTTAACAGTGCAAAAATATCAGCAGTTGCTGTTTCACCCTTTACCAGTAACCGGGTATATTTGGGTACTGATGGAGGAAGGGTTGTGTATATTGATAACGCCAATACCATTACCTCTTCAACTGCAGGTACTAATATTTCTGCTGCAGGTTTTCCGGCTGGAACGGTATCCTGTATCAATTTTGGTACAACTGAACAGAATTTAATTACCTGCTTTTCAAATTATGGAGTTAGTAATATATGGGTTTCCAGCAATGGAGGAACTTCCTGGACCGCAATCGACGGTAACTTGCCCGATATGCCGATAAGATGGTGTATGTTTTATCCTGGAGATAACAGTAGGGCAATAATTGCAACAGAAACAGGCGTTTGGAATACTGATTTAATCAATGGCGTATCAACTTCATGGTATGCTGAACCCAGTTTTCCTTCAGTTAAAACAAATATGCTTAAATACAGAAGTTCAGACGGAATGCTAATTGCAGCTACCCACGGCCGAGGACTTTTTACAACTGTTTTGTGCATTTTGGTAACCCCAACAGTAAGCATTGCGGCTAATCCGGGAACAACCGTTTGCTCGGGCACATCGGTAACAATAACCGCTACGGCCAACAATACCGGCGGCGGAACGATCAACTATAATTTTAA
>JANPAP010000531.1:0-8327 GCA_031429975.1 Chitinophagaceae bacterium | reverse complement strand
CTTTATTATTCTGTTGGAAACGATATTGGTTTTTGGTTTGGTTTTTTAAAGCTGGAAGGCTTTAACAGCAAAGCTTTGGGCTGGATGAATTATACAAAAATGTCGGTTGGCTATCGAACCCGAAAAGACTTGCTGATTACTTTACAAGCACAGGTTTCTTTTAATCTTTATTATCAGGCAAAAACCGGCGAAAATAAATTTTCCTTCAGCAACAACTATTATAATGGCGAAACATTTACCCTTGCATTGGAGCAACCATTTTTTAATAAAAAACATCTTACATTGGCCATATCAACCATTAATAATTATTTTTATTGGCAAACCTGGTCATTGTTTTATAAAACAAACCGAAAGGTATTTTATCCCCAAGTTACCGTTGGACTAATATTATGAGAAAAACAATCATCCTGATACTGTCGTTTTCAATCTTTTTATCTTGTAAAAAAAGTTACCAGGTAAGCATACCGGATAGTGCAAACTGGGATTTGTTTAATACAGCTACGATTCCATTAAATAATATTACCCGAAATGCCATGGAAGGGGTTTACAGTGTTACCAATGCCACAACCGTTTTTGGCGAAGTTGCAGCCATTAAATGGAGTTTTGTAATCAACAATGGTGATACTAGTTTTCATGTTTCTGGATTTTTTGGTAAGGACATCGCTTATTTTATTTGCGAAGGAAAACAGTTAAATGGCAGCATTTTATTAAATGGTTATTGGCGTAAAATGTTAAGTACCGAAACAGGTACCATTCGGTTAACCATCAGTGCAGAAAATGGGGCAACTATTTTATTAGGCAACAATCCTGTTATAACTACTAACGGAATTACCATCAATGGAATATTTGGTTATGATCAAAGCACACCAATATTTCCGATAACTTTTATCTATAACCGGAAACTAAATAAATCGCCATCCGGATTTCAAATAGTGGCACATCGTTCCGGAGGCCGCACTTCCGATCTGTTACCCGTTTCAGAAAATTCTGTTGCAATGATTTTGAAGACTGCAGAATTTGGTTCTACAGGGATTGAAATCGATATCCGATTTACAAAAGATGGTATCCCTATTTTGTATCATGATAATAATCTTAATCTTCGGGAGGTGCAAAAATCCGGATTGGTAGGGCCTATTGAAAATTATACGTATGCACAATTATCTACCTTTGTAAGGTTGATACATGGTGAAAAAATCCCTACACTTCGGGAAGCATTAACTGCGGTAGTGTATCAAACACAATTATCTTTTGTTTGGCTCGATACAAAATTTATTGGATCCATAGCGCCTGTGCATGCGCTGCAAAAAGAGTTTATGCTTAAAGCTGCAGCAGCGGGAAGGTCGCTTGAAATTGTTATCGGACTTCCGGAAAGAGATCAATTTAACCAGTTTTTATTGTTGACAAATTATAGAGATGTGCCGTCGTTGTGTGAGCTTTCGCTTGATGATGTTCAAACTGCAAATGCCAGAATTTGGGCACCCAGATTTACTTTGGGTACACAAAACGATCAGGTAGCAATTGTTCATGCACAAGGCAGGCGTGCATTTGTATGGACACTCGATGTACCTGAATTTATTGAACGATTTGTAAATACAGGAAAATTCGACGGCATACTTTCAAACTATCCTTCATGCGTAGCTTATAATTATTATGTACATCAATAAAACCTATTTTTTATTTGTTGTTTTTTGCATGATTGTTTCTCTTAACAATTTGAATGCACAATCAAATGTTAAACCTGCAGATAAAATAAAAAGAAAATATTCTTTTGTATTGCAATTGGGTGGAGGTTACAGCACTTACACGGCAGGCATAAACATAAGGCCGATTGGTTTGCCGGGAAGCATTACAAGAGGCAGTGGATCCGCTACCATCAGACTGATGTGGTATCCCGATCGCAGACTGAAGCTGGGTATAGAAAGCGGGTATACTAATTTTTACTCTTACCGTATTTTAAATGATAATAAACCGGGTAAAGTGATCCTTGATGCGGTACCATTGTTGATTGTATGGTCGATGCCAATTGTAAAAAGAGTAAATATTTATGCAGGCTTTGGAACTTACTTTCTTACAACAAAACTTAATTATGAGGGGAAAGTGAAATCAACCGCTTATGTTTTAGGCTCGAATATTGCGTTATCTTACACCAAACCAATATCAAAAACTTTTGCAATTGCTGCAGAAGCAAAATGGATGAATGCTTTTGAAACAAAAGATTCAGAATTAAATTTACAGGTTCATATGGTTTGGAAATTTTTTCAATGGTAAAAATTATTATGAAAAATAAAATGTCTTTTCTATTGCTGCTTAGTTTTTCGCAATTAATTGCAGTTGCTCAATCATCTCCACAAACAGATGTCAACTCTAGAGAAATTATTTTTGTAAGTGATACCCAACAACCCATGTGGGTTGAAAAATTATTTCTTAAATCGAACCATAATGTAGATGCAACCAAGGATATTTTTGCAGCTATTTTACAAACTAAACCCCAACAATTGTATATGTTAGGAGATGTTGTATCATTAGGTTATGCATCGGCTAAATGGAAAAATGTAGATTGCTTTTTAGACAGTTGTAAAAAACAAAATATTGGAGTAACTGCTGTATTGGGAAATCATGAAGTAATGGGGAAGAAAAAGAAAGGGGAAATGAATTTTCAAAAACGATTTCCATTAAATGTAAGTACAGGGTATGTTTCCATTACCGATTCGGTTGCGGTGGTTTTACTAAATTCAAATTTCAGCAAGCTTTCTGTTACTGATCAAAACAAACAACTGGATTGGTACAATACAACCATGGAACAATTGGATGTTACTGATTCTATTAAGGCGGTAATTGTAAGTTGTCATCATGCACCTTTTACCAACAGTAAAATTGTTGGCTGCTCCAATAAAGTTCAGGAAAATTTTGTACCGGCCTATTTACAATCAAAAAAGGCGCAGCTTTTTATAACCGGCCATGCGCATGCATTTGAGCATTTTAAAATTAAAGGAAAAGATTTTTTAGTAATTGGTGGTGGTGGTGGATTGCATCAACCGCTTTCAAATGTGCAAAAAGATTTTAAGGATTTGGCTGCAGATTACAAACCGATGTTTCATTATTTATCGGTAAACAGGATTGCTGATAAATTAATGGTAAAATCAGTTTTTTTGAAAAATGATTTTACTTCTTTTGATAAGGGTGTAAGTTTTACAACAAATTACAATGATATCAACGCTATGCAGGTTCAAAATACGCTTTCAAAATAAAAGTTTTGAATAACCCCATTCATTAATTTCGTACATAATATTTTATGCCATTAATAATCTGGATTGGATTACCCGATTTCATGGCGCCTTGGTACTCTTTTCTATCAAAAGAATTGTAATAATCAAAATTTACATGATCAATACTTTTTACTTTTCCTCTTAATACTTTATCATCAACCGATGAGTAGTAAACAAAATTGGTATTGCCAACCGATTTTAATTTTCCTTTAATTGATTCATTTTCGAACGAAGTAAAATAAGTAAATGACATTGCACTGATACTTTTTATTTTTCCTTTTATAGCTTCATCATCATACGAACTATTATAATCGAACTTAACATTGCCAATTGATTTTATTTTGCCTGCCAAAGCCTCATTGTCGTAAGATGCAAAGTAAGTAATTGCTGTCATGCCAATATATTTTACTTTTCCTCTGAAAGCCTCATTGTCATTGGCTGAAAAGTAATCAACCCGGCCCATATATTTTAAAAGTCTTCCCCAATTGTCCTCAATTCCCCAGCTAATAATTTTGCCATCATTCGAAAAATTAATCAATAAAGATTGATCCGCTTCCATGGTAATCATTTCTGCACTGCTGCTGCCCATTAAAGTAATTCTCGACAATTTTTGAGCAAAAGAAATGTTCAGCATCATTGTAATTACACTTAGCAAAAATATTTTTTTCATATTTCGTATTTTAAAAAACCAGCTTATACTTTAACCCAAAGTTATTCTGTTATTATTACAAATGAGAAAGTATAATACCTGTTGCAACTGCAGCATTCAACGATTCGGCTTCTCCAAATTTAGTAATTGTAATTTTCTCTTTTGCCAACTGCATAATTTCATCGCTGATACCTTTCGACTCATTTCCAATAACAATCAATGCTTCTTTAACCCCGTTAAGCGTTTGCACATTTTTTCCATTTAAAGCGGCTGCATATAATTTTATTCCGGCATGTTCTTTAATCCAGTCAGTAAGATTTGTATATACAACATTCACCCTTCCTAAACTGCCCATGGTGCTTTGCACAACTTTGGGATTGTACAATTCTACACAATCAGGCGAGCAAATAATATTACTCACAGCAAACCAATCGGCAATACGAATAATGGTGCCTAAATTTCCAGGATCCTGAATATGATCCAGCAGGATATTTATTTTGCCAACCGGGTCATCTAGTTTTGCAATTGATTTTTTAAAAACGCCTACTACCTGGTTGGGGGTGCTTAAGGCCGAAATTTTTTCTAGTTCAAATTCTTCAATCTCTAATAAAGGGCCCTGGTAGTGCTTCCGCAAATGTTGTTCATGTAACTGGAAGTAATTTTTTGTACCCAATATTTCTGTACAAATAAATTTATCGCAGCGTAATAACTCCAGCAACACTTTATTTCCTTCAGCAATAAAGAGGCTTTCTATATCCCTGAATTTTTTGTGCTGCAAACTTTGAATATATTTGGAATGTGTTTTGCTAATCATGTTATAAAAAATAAATTACTTGTATATATTTTCTGAAAAAATAATGTTGAGCAGTTGGTTTAAAAATATTCTTTTTATTTCAATCCTTCTTTCTGCCTGTACCATACCCCGAAAGTATCAAAAAAACAAGGCATTTGTTTTTAAAAATTCAATTGATTTAAATGGAGGTGTTTTTACGGGTGAAGAAAGAAAGTCATTAAAGCAAAAATTATATACCCAGTTGGATGACAGCATAAGAACTGTTGTTAAGGATTACGCTTTTTTACTGCACATTTTAAAACAGCCGCCTGTTTACGACAGTTTTTATGCAGCTAAATCTGCCAAGAATATGAGGAATACGTTGGTGCATTTGGGGTATTATAATGCCACCGCAAAATTTAAAGCAGATACTTCAACTTACGGCCAGCAAAAAAGAGTATCCATAAAATATATTATTGAAGCTGGTAATCCTACATTGATTGACACGATTAGCTACCATCTGCAAAAACCAGAATTACAGCAATTGGCAATGGCTACTTTAAAAGAATCTTACTTAAAAAAAAACAATGTTATCACCCGAACAAATGCACTTAGTGAAATTAGCAGGTTAGTAGATTTATACCGTAGTAATGGGTATTATAAATTTACTACGGATGATTTAAAGTTAAGAGGTGATACCAGTATTGAAGCATTAACCAATATTCCAGACGACCCTTTTGAAAGTATTAAATTATTGGCTGAGGCATCAGAAAAAAGAAATAAGCCAACCATTAAACTGGCACTGGTATTAAATCCTGCAGTAGATAGTATCCGGATGAGGAAATATTATGTAAACAATATTTATATTTATCCCGACTTTATTGCTGCCGATGCAATAGGCTTAGCGGATTATACCGAGATAATAAAAGATGGCTATACAATCCGCTATCACCGAAACATTGTTACCAATAGTTTTATCCTTAGTAAAATATTAGTTAAGCAAGGTGGGTTATACCGGCAAGATGATTACAATAGAACCATCCTTAATTTTTCTAAATCGGGAGTATGGCAAAATGTAAGTATCCAGATTATTGAAAACAAAGACAGCATTGGAATAATTGATATGGTCATTCAACTGGTACCATCCAAAAAATATGGATTTGAGGCCAATATCGAAGCCAGTTATTCGGCAAACAGTAATATTAATAATGTTACTGTTGCCAATGCAGGAAACCTGCTGGGCTTATCGGGTAATGTATCTTTACAAAATCGTAACCTGGGTCATCAGGGAATTAAAATGACACATGCCATCAGGGCGGGTATTGAAATGAATTTAAATGCCCAACCCGGCTCCGATAAATTTATCAACTCAAATGAATTGAGTTATAATAATACCATTTCCGTTCCCAAATTATTATTACCATTTAAAAAAGTAGATGAAAAAAAGCTGACCTCTCAACAAACTTTTTTTTCAACCAATTTTGCCAACACAAATCGTATCGGACTTTTTAAATTAAACTCATTGAGTTTTGCAATTGGTTATGAATTTAATTTTAAACGAAATCGATCCTTAACTATTAAGCCATTAAATATTGAATACTCCAATTTGTACGATCGTACGGCAACATTTGATTCTACAATTGTGGCAAATCCCTATTTGAGATATTCGTTCAATACCGCACTGGTACTGGGAAGTACCGTAGGATATTCTGCTACGCATGTAAATAAAAAGCACAGCAATATTGTAAGTGCATTTAAAATAAACTTTGAAGAATCGGGTGCCTTCCTGTATTTTATTCCATTGGATGGGTTAACCTTTTTAAATAAAGATTTAAGAAAATTTGTAAAACTAGATGTTGAAAAAACATGGACCATCAGCCACCAAAAATCTGCAATTGCTTTGCGATTATTTGGAGGTTTTGGAATGCCTATTGGAAATAAAGACACTACCCTTCCCTTTTTTAAACAATATTTTGCAGGAGGCCCCAATAGCATGAGAGCCTGGCCCATCAGGGGTATTGGCCCGGGCTCAAAAAGTTTAGCTGCATACGGTTCTAATATTTTAAGCGATCGAACCGGTGATATCCGGATTGAAGGTAATGTGGAATACCGGCACGATTTATTTCAAATTATTCCCAATTCACTTGTTTTAAAATGGGCATTATTTGCCGATGTTGGAAATATCTGGAATGCAAAAAACACAGTTCAGGGCGGTGGATTTGACAGCACAAAATTTGAGTTTAAAAATATTTACAAACAACTGGGGGTAACCCTTGGCACCGGTTTACGATTTGATTTTAATTATGTATTGCTGAGAGTTGATCTGGGCTTTCGTTTTAAGCGGCCCGAACTGGAAAAGAATGATGGATGGAAAGCACCTTCAATTGGTTTTGATGATTTTTTTGATAAAATATTTAAAAGAGGAACCAATGATGAATACCGCAAATGGCGTTATGAAAATTTTAATTTCTCAATTGGATTAAGCTATCCTTTTTAAAAACAATTATTTATTTTTTTTGAATTGAATTAGTTTTTTATAGAGGTTTCAAAAGCTTCCATATTCATGGCATCTGCTGCTTTAAAATCGCCGATTGCCGTACGGCGTAAACTGCCCAAATAGGCACCACAACCCAATGCCTGTCCAAAATCATGCGCTAAACTTCTGATATAAGTACCGGTAGAGCAGATCACTTTAAATTCAATAGTTGGCAAATCAATCTTTGTAATTTCAAATTGATGAATGCTTACTTTTCTGGCTTCTAATTTTACCTCAATTCCTTTTCGTGCCAATTCATAAAGTGCAACACCTTCTTTTTTTATAGCACTATAAATTGGTGGAAATTGTTCAATAGCACCCGTAAATTTTTCGCAGGTTGCATTTATTAAATCATGCTGCAAATGAGCATATTCTTTTTGTTGCTCAGGTTCACTTTCCAAATCGTACGTTGGCGTAACAGCACCCAACACAAAATGCCCGGTATATTCTTTTTGCTGCGCCATGTACTCGTTTATTTTTTTTGTAAACTTACCGGTGCATACAATTAAAAGTCCTGTTGCCAACGGATCTAAAGTGCCGGCATGTCCTATTTTTTTTATCTGAATCAGGCTCCTCATTTTCCGAACTACATCAAACGATGTCCAATGAATAGGTTTATCAATCAAAATCATTTTGCCTTCTGCAAATGGCAATTGAATAGCCGGGTCTATCGGAATTCTTGCAACTCTTTCGGGTTTTTCAAATGCCGTATCACCTGCCGCATTTAATTTATCGGTTAGCTTTTGTCGATAGGTTTGTTTACGTGGCACTTTTTTAATTAAGAATTATGAGTTATGAGTTTTTAGTGATGAGTGATCAGTGATCAGTTTAGTGAATTAACTTTTTGGTTTTGATTTTTTACTTTTTACTTTTTCTCTCCCCCCTGTCATTCCGAGGAACGAGGAATCTGCTGAAAATAAAACCAATGTTGAAAACAAAATTGATGTTTTAAGCAAAACCAGCCGATATAAAAATCACTTATTAAAAAGTGGCCTTACTGTATAGCCCTCTTTTTTTAATAAATTTATCAACCCATTATCGCCGGGTAAATGGCCTGCACCCACTGCTACAAAAACACTTTCCTTTTTCATAATATTTTTTAAT
>JANPAP010000530.1:0-8271 GCA_031429975.1 Chitinophagaceae bacterium | reverse complement strand
CATGTTGAAGGTGAAGGTTTGTTGATGGGTTTTAATAAAAACATTGCACTTAGCTCTGGGTCGGCTTGTACATCGGCATCATTGGAACCATCTTATGTTTTAAAAGCATTGGGCCTGGGCGATGATTTGGCTCATAGCTCGTTACGTTTTGGTTTAGGCCGTTTTACAACCGATGAGCAAATTGAGTACACTATTAAAGCCATCAGCGAAACTGTTTTAAAATTAAGAGATATGAGTCCGCTGTGGGAAATGTACAAAGAAGGAATTGATTTAAGTACCATCGAATGGGCGGCTCATTAATTTGATAATTTATAGATTTGGAAATTTGGAGATGATTTCCGGTCAGCGATAAAATGTTCATCTCCAAATTAAATAATTTAATTTTCAAACTTTAAAATAATAAATCATGTCATACTCAGAAAAAGTTATCAATCATTACCAGAATCCAAAAAATGTTGGAACGCTGGATAAGTCTGCAAAAAACGTGGGTACAGGTTTGGTGGGAGCACCAGAGTGTGGCGACGTTATGCGTTTACAAATTGAAGTAAATGATGCAGGATTAATTACAGATGCAAAATTTAAAACTTTTGGATGTGGATCTGCAATTGCTTCTTCTTCTTTAGCCACTGAGTGGTTAAAAGGAAAATCGGTTGATGAAGCGCTTACTGTAGACAATATGGATTTTGTAGAGGAATTAAATCTTCCGCCTGTAAAAATTCACTGTTCTGTTTTAGCAGAAGATGCTATTAAAGCGGCCATCAACGATTACCGTGTTAAGAACGGAATGGAAGCCATTAAGTTTGAAGAAAGCGTGGTGCATTAAAAAATGTTGATTGATTACTGTTGACAATTTTTTTGCAACAGGCATCCTTCAAAATTTAAAATAATAAAAATGGTAGCGACCGATAATTCAATTTACATAAGCGATAAAGCAAAGGCAAAAGTTTTAAACCTGATGAAAGACGCAGGTTTGGAAAATGATGCTTCTTACTTTTTAAGAGTAGGTGTAGTGGGTGGTGGCTGCAGTGGTTTGAGTTATAAAATGGATTTTGATAACGAGCAAAAACCCATGGACCAGGCTTTTGAAGACAAGGGGGTAAAAATTGTAACCGACCTTAAAAGTTTTTTATATTTAGTAAATACCGAACTGGAATTTAGTGATGGCTTAAATGGTAAAGGGTTTTATTTTAATAACCCCAATGCCAGCAGGAGCTGTGGTTGTGGCGAAAGTTTTGCAGTATAAATAATTAACTTATTCAATAAAAAAACCGGTAAAATTTTACCGGTTTTTTTATTGATAATTTTTTATAAAATCAGTATTAATTTTTTTTATCTGTTTTTACAGCAGCAGTAGCTTTTGTAGTTTTTACTGCAGCTTTTGCTTTTGTAGTTTTTGCAGGAACAGCAGCAACCGGAGCAGCAACTTCTTTAGCTTCAACCTTTGCACTTTCTGCAGGTGCATTTCCTTTATCAAAAATATCGGCAGCAATTACTTCACCAGTAAAACCAATGGACTTAATTTCATCGATACCTGCAAATTTTACTGTAAGATGTTTGTCAAAATGATTTAAAGCAGCAGCATTATAAGTTGCCATAATCACACCGGTTTTTCCTGGCATAATAGGCTCTTTAGTATAATCAGAAATAGTACAACCACAAGTTGGGTTGGCTTGCTCAATTAATAAAGGCTCGTTGCTAATGTTTGTTACCGTAAATGTTCCTTTTGCAGGTACACCTTGTTTAATTTTTCCAAAGTTGATTGTTTCGGTAGTAAATTTTGCAACGTCAGCAATTTTCTTTTGAGCAAAAATTGTAGTTGTAAGCAGCAACACGGCTACAGATAGTAAGATTCTTTTCATGGTATTTTTTATTTTTAAGTTGATTATTGAAATTATTATTTAGTCTTCCTTTAAGCTTTTTAAATCTTTATTTTCCGGAGCCGAAGCTGCAGGGGTTTTATAAACCTCGCCATGAATGGTTATTTGTTTGGTATGAGATTTATTATAGCTGATGGTGATAAATTTTGTAAACGAACCTTCGCTTGCAGCATTAAACCCAACGGTGATATTTGTTTTTTCACCAGCAGTTAAAGTTTTATCCCTGTTCCATTCTGGTGTTGTACATCCACAACTGGCTTGTACATTATCAATTTTTAAAGAGTCTTTACCATTATTTAAAACTTCAAAAATATGGGTTACTGGTTTACCCTGTGGAATTTTTCCAAAGTCATAGGTAGTTTCAATCATGCCTAATGCTTCTTCTGTAACTGCAACAGTTTTAGGCGCCGTAAGTTCGGTAGTTACAACTTGTGCTTCAGCACAAAATGTTACCGTTCCTAAAAAAAATAATGTAAATAGTTTTTTCATTTGTTATTTTAATTTTCAAATATTATTCCAAAGATACTAAAACGGTTAATTTCAGTCCAAATTGTTCATTCGTTATCATATTTTTAACATCTATCAAAACTAATAATTTACATTTGCCACATGAATACAACTCAACAAATAGATGCTGCTCTTCAGGAAAAATTGAGTTTCGATCATTTTAGAAACGAAGTATTAAAGGATTACAAGATAGCTTGCCAAAGCAGGGAAACCAGCTTACTGGGTAGAAAAGAAGTGTTGACAGGCAAGGCAAAATTTGGAATTTTTGGAGATGGAAAAGAGATAGCTCAGGTTGCCGTAGCAAAATTTTTTAAACCCGGCGATTTCAGGGCTGGATATTATCGTGATCAAACTTTTATGTTTGCTACCGGCATTGCCAATGTACAGCAATATTTTGCACAACTTTTTTCTGACCCGGATATTAATAATGACCCTTTTAGTGCAGGCAGGCAAATGAATGCGCATTTTGCTACTCCTAATGTAAATGAAAATGGAGAGTGGTTGCCCCTTGCCACTACAAAAAATACCAGCAGCGATATGGCACCAACTGCCGGGCAAATGCCAAGGGCATTGGGTTTGGCGCTTGCATCAAAATTATTCAGACAGGTTGATACCTTCCATCAGCATACTGATTTATCAAATAATGGTAATGAAATTTGTTTTTGTACCATTGGCGATGCATCAACGAGTGAGGGCCATTTTTGGGAAGTAGTAAATGCAGCAGGAGTGCAGCAGGTACCCCTTGCAATTTTTGTTTGGGATGATGGGTATGGAATTTCAGTTCCTAAAAAATTGCAAACAACAAAGGGCTCAATTTCTGCAGCTTTAAGGGGCATGCAAAAAGAAGACGATACCAACGGATTAGATATTTACAATTTAAAAGGTTGGGATTATGCAGGTATGTGTGAAGTATTTGAACCAGCTTTTCAAAAAATTAGAGACACCCATATTCCGGCTATTTTTCATATTGAAGAAATTACCCAACCCCAGGGCCACTCTACATCCGGAAGCCATGAAAGATATAAAACTGCAGAAAGATTAAATTGGGAAAAAGAGTGGGATTGCATCCTGCAAATGAGAGATTGGATTTTAACCAATTCACTTGCAGAAGAGGAGGAGTTATCAGCAATTGAATTAACTGCAAAGCAATTTGTAAAAGCGTGCAAACAAAAAGCTTGGGAAAATAATATTACACCGGTTCTGCAGCAAGCAGCAGCATCTGCCAATTTGTTACAACAATTTGCTGCAAATTTGGGAGGTGAAATTGCAACGTCAATCAATAATATCAGTACTGAATTATCTCAAAATAAAGAACCATTGCGAAGGGAAGTAATGAAAGCATTGGCAACGGTGCTGGATATTGCAGGCACCCATCCGGCTGCAGCCGATGTGAAAAATCAGTACGCTGTTTTAAAGAAAGAAAATGCCAATCTGTTTAATTCTTATTTATATAACCAGGGGCCAAAATCTGCTTTAAATGTGCAGGAAATAAAACCCTATTATGAAGCGGAAGAAAAAATATTGAACGGCTACGAAGTGTTGAATAAATATTTTGATGAATTATTTGCAAGCAATAATAAGGTAACTGCATTTGGTGAAGACCTTGGATATATTGGTGATGTAAACCAGGGCTTCAGTGGGTTACAAGCAAAGTATGGTAGTCAACGAATTTTTGATACCGGCATCAGGGAGCTTTCCATCATGGGGCAAGGTATTGGTCTTGCATTAAGAGGCTTGCGCCCGATTGCAGAAATTCAATACATCGATTATCTGTTGTATGGTTTACAAACCTTAAGCGATGATTTGGCTACCACCCATTTCCGAACTGCAGGTGGACAAAGTTGTCCGTTAATTGTTCGTACCAGAGGCCATCGACTGGAAGGTATCTGGCACAGCGGATCGCCGATGGGAATGATTATAAATTCTTTAAGAGGTATTTATGTTTGTGTGCCCCGTAACATGGTGCAGGCGGTTGGTATGTATAATACCATGTTGCAATCCAACGATCCGGCAATCATTATCGAATGTTTAAATGGCTATCGGTTAAAAGAAAAATTACCCTCCAATTTACTGGCCTATACGGTGCCGTTAGGTATCCCCGAAATTATAATGCCGGGCAATGATATTACAGTGGTTAGTTACGGATCAACATTACGAATTGTTTTGGAAGCTGCCGAAACGCTGAAGAAAATGGGCATTCATTGCGAAGTGATGGATGTGCAAACTTTATTGCCGTTCGATATCAATCATGCCATTGCAGCATCGCTTAAAAAAACAAACCGCATTGTATTTGTTGATGAAGATGTTCCGGGAGGTGCCGCTGCTTTTATGTTTAATAAAGTGATGGAAGAGCAGGGCGGATACCGGCATCTGGATGTATCGCCCAGAACAATTACCGGCCAGGCTCACCGGCCTTCATATGGTAGCGATGGTGATTATTTCAGCAAACCCAATACAGAAGATATCGTTGCAGTGATTAAAGAAATGATGGCCGAATAAGATTTTCAGCAACAAAAAAATGTTGAATGATCAATAATAGTTTTCTTCATGTCATTGAAATTTTGGGCACCTTTTCCTTTGCGGTATCTGGTGCTTTTTTTGCAATGGAAAAAAAACTAGATCCTTTTGGAGTGCTTATCATTTCGTTTGTAACAGCAATTGGTGGAGGTACCCTCAGGGATATAATGATTGGAAATTTGCCGGTAAGTTGGTTGCAGAATGAGGCTGCTATCATTACTATTTTTATTGCTTCAATCGGCTCACTTTTTTTTGATAGAAATTTAAAAAAATTAACCACCACACTTTTTTTATTTGATGCTTTAGGGCTTGGATTATTTACCATCATCGGAATTGAAATAGCCATTCAGCAAAAATTCAGTACTGGTGTTTGCATTGCGTTGGGCACCATTACAGCCAGCTTTGGCGGTGTTATACGGGATGTGTTACTCAATAATGTTCCATTGGTTTTTCGAAAAGAAATTTATGCTTCTGCCTGTATCATTGGCGGAGTTATTTATTTTTTGTTTAAGCATTTTCAAATGAATGAAGATCTTTCTAAAATAATCTGCATCCTGTTAATTTTTATCATCCGGTTATTGGCAGTTAAATTTAAACTGGGATTGCCGGCTTTTTATACAAAATCAAAATTGCGTTAAAATGAAACTTTCCATTTACCAAGCCGATGCGTTTACAGATAAACTTTTTGGGGGAAATCCTGCAGCCGTAATTCCGTTGGAAGCATGGTTGGAAGAAAGCCTGATGCAACAAATTGCATTGGAAAATAATTTAAGTGAAACCGTTTTTTTTGTGCCTTCAAAAAGCGATCAAACTGATTTTGATATCCGTTGGTTTACACCTGCGGTGGAAATAAATCTTTGTGGACATGCAACTTTGGCCAGTGCCTATGTGCTGTTTAATTTACTGGGATTTGATAAACCGGTTTTAAAATTTAATTCAAAAAGCGGTATCCTCAGCATCAGTAAAAATGCAGATTTAATAACGATGGATTTTCCGAGTTGGAAACCGGAAAGGGCAGATGAATATGATGCATCCTTATCGCAAGTATTGGGTGGTGTGGAGATTGTTGGCGTGTACCAATACCGTGACCTGCTGGTGGAATTATTGGATGAAGCAGCCGTAAAAAATTGTGAACCCGATTTTACAATGATGAAAAAATATTTTGATAAAATCGTTATCACGGCTCCGGGAAAATCGGTTGATTTTGTTTCCCGTTTTTTTGCACCCGGTGCTGGTATTGATGAGGATCCGGTTACAGGTTCCGGTCACTCACAATTGATTCCATTCTGGAGTGAAAAATTAAATAAGCAGAAAATGCATGCACTGCAATTATCTGCCAGGGGTGGAGAAATTTGGTGTGAGCAACTCAGTAAAGAAAGAGTTAGCATGAGTGGATATTGTGTTTTTTATATGAAGGGAGAAATCAACCTGTAAGTATTTTATCTTTTAGAAAGTGTAACAATATCGGTTACTTCCAACACCTGTTTTTCATAACCAATGGTTACTGCATTAATCATTGCGGTTGCTAATTCCTTTAAAGTGCAAATATATTTTTTGCTGAATAATTCTATTACCGGTATCAGCCATCCGAATATTTTGTATAACCGCAATGTATTTTTCAAACCCTTTGTTGGTATAATAAATGCCGGTCTTATATTGTAAACCTGCTTAAAGTTCATTTTCATCAAATCATTTTCTGTTTTGCCTTTAACCCTTGCCCACATTAGCTTTCCTTTTTCTGTGCTGTCTGTTGCAGCACCGGAAATATAACAAAAACTGCTTCCCTGATTTTGTTGCAAAAATGTTGCTGCAAAATGCATCGTTAAAGTATGTGTCAGCTTTTTATAATTCATTTCATTCATACCAAGCGAAGAAACACCTAAACAAAAAAAACAAGCATCGTAGCCTTTAAAATTTTCAGCAATTGTTGAGAGATCGAAAAAATCGGCATGTATAATTTCTTTTAGTTTTGGATGTGTTACCGCACAGGATTTTCTGCCAATTACCAGTACCGATTCTATGCTTTCATGTTGCAGGCATTCATGCAAAGCGCCTTCTCCAACCATGCCAGTAGCACCCGTAATAATAACGTTGATTTTTGTTGTCAATTTTTATATTTTTGAAATTTGCATTACGAAAATTAATTGCTTACTTTTTCAGAATTATTTTTTATTAATTATTCACAAATTAGTTTAAACAAAAACAAACTGTTATGAAAAAAATTATTTGCATTTGTTGTTCCATTGCATTGCTTTATTCTTGCAATAACAACAATAAACCTGCTGAAGTTACTACAGACACAACTGCTGCTAAAGTTTCAATGGATTTGCCTTTTACGGCAACTTACTCCTCAAGTTTTAATTCCGAAGTGTCGGATAAGGATTTAAAATCAGTACTAGGAATGTATAAAAATTGGGCTGATGGTAATATGGATGGTTTAATGGGTGCTTTTGCTGATAGTATTCAGTACGAAACTGCAGATGGAGATTCTGGTAAAACTTCCAATGCAGATTTAAAGAAAAAATGGGGCCAGTACCGTGACAGTATTACCGGAATTAAATATGAAATGGAAGCCTGGCATAAAATGCACAGTATCGATAAAAAAGATGATTATATAGTTGTATGGTATAAGGAATGGGATACTTTTAAAAATGGTACTGTTGACTCTTCTTACCTGCATGATGTTAACCAATTAAAAGACGGAAAAGTTACCTGGTACAGTCAATATAAAAGACCCATGAAAAAAAAGTAATGCTTCAATAATTAAATAATTTTGAATTCAAGTTTTAAATAAAAAATCCCGAAATGTTTTTTCGGGATTTTTATTTGATCAAATTATTTTCTTTTTCTCCGGTCGTACTGAAGCAGGAAATCTGCTTTGCCATCTTTATTTATTCGCCAGGTTTCCATCAATTCAGTAGTATCCTTGCTGCCATCCAGTTTGGTGTTTATTGATTTGGCCCAAACCAACACCCAGTTTTCTTTTTTATCAATACTGTAAACAGGTATTACAGCATCAATGGTATCAATTACCGAACTATATTTAGCTCTTGCGGCTTTCCAGTTTGCCATCAGGCTATCCACTCCTTTAACCATATTGTTATCGCTATGAAAAGCAATTATTGTATCAGCAACCCAACTTTTCATATTGTCTATTTTATTGTCTTCCCAATCTTTCCAACTGCCTTGTAATATTAAGGCACTGTGTTCGGGCTTGCCCATTTCAAAACTGGAAGAATAACCGGCTGTAAATGGTAATGCCACTGTGTTTTGAACAGCAGCTACTGTTGTTACAGGTTCTGTTTTTTGGTTATTACAGGCTGCCATCATAAAGAGGCCAGCAGTAAAAACGAATGTCCATTTTTTCATG
>JANPAP010000529.1:0-7373 GCA_031429975.1 Chitinophagaceae bacterium | reverse complement strand
AAAACAGTTTTTGTTTTTTCCAGTTCAACCCTTGCCTCAATCCAAAAATCTAGCTGCACCCAAAAAGCAAGATCACAGCGAAATCCGTCAATATCAAATTCGGTAATCCAAAAACGCATGGCCGCTATCATGGCATTTCTCAATTCCTGATTTTGATAATCCAGTTCAATGATATCATCCATGCCACTTGCCTTTTTAAAATCACAAGTATCCGTATCAAATTTGTAATACTCCGGATTACTGATGGTCCACACATGATCCCAGCCGGTATGATTGGCCACCCAATCTATAATTACTTTAAATCCCATTTCATGGGCCTGAGAAACAAAAATTTTAAAATCCGCTATACTCCCAACTTCATCACTTACTGCAGTGTAATTACTGCAGGCATACTGGCTGCCCAATGTTCCCTTTTTATTTTTTTGAGCAATGGGTGTAATGGGCATAAACCATAATGTTGATACGCCCATTTCTTTCAGCCTTGGCAACTCTTTTAAAAAAGCATTGATACTACCCTCTTCGGAATATTGACGGAGATTTACTTCGTACACATCTGTATTAAATATCCAATCTGCCTTTTTAAAATTCATTTGATTTTTGTTTTGCTGTTGTTGTTTTTAAACGCCCGATAAAATCAGTTTCAAATTAATTAAAAATTAAGAACCATCTTACAAAATTACCGAAACCTCAATGTAACCTTTAACCAATTAACTTTGCAATTGTTATAAAATAATCATGAAACAATTTAATGTACCAATCATTTACCGGAGTCCGCTAATTACTGCTATAAAAAATAAAAGGAAGGAGCAGGATAAAATGAAAAAGGATTTTACGCCTACTTTATTAGATTTGGGTTCAATACAAATTTATTTAGCCCGGCATTTTGGATTTTGCTATGGGGTTGAAAACGCTATTGACATTGCGTTTAGAACAATTGAAGAGAATCCGGGCAAACGAATTTATTTATTAAGTGAGATGATTCACAACCCACAGGTAAATGCCGATTTACAACAAAGAGGGGTGCAGTTTTTACAGGATACTTATGGAAAACAATTGCAGCCTTTCGAAAATATTACAAAAGAGGATGTGGTAATTATTCCTGCATTTGGAACTACACTGGCCATTGAAGAAAAATTAAAAGCACTGGGCATTCAAACAGAAAAATATAATACAACCTGTCCGTTTGTTGAAAAAGTTTGGAACCGCAGTGAGCAGATTGCTAAAAAAGATTACAGCATTGTTGTGCATGGCAAATCAACTCACGAAGAAACAAGGGCCACTTTTTCGCATGCTGCCAACAGTACCCCTACGGTAATTGTAAACGATATGAAGGATGCCATATCGTTGGGGAAATATATTACCGGCGAAAAAGAACCGGATGAATTTTATGTTGAATTTAAAGATCGTTTTTCGGATGGTTTTGATGTAACAAAACATTTAAACCGCATAGGCGTTGTTAACCAAACCACCATGCTGGCAAGCGATACACAAGCCATTGCCGACTATTTAAAACAACTGATGAAACAACAACACCAGTTAACCAATGATACTATTGAAGAACGCTTTGCTGATACCCGGGATACCTTGTGCTATGCCACCAACGATAACCAAACAGCTGTTTATGGGTTATTGCAAACCGAAGCCGATTTTGCAATTGTTGTTGGAGGATATAACAGCAGCAACACTTCTCACCTGGTAGAATTGTGTGAAGAAAAATTGCCCACTTATTTTATCAATGCTGCAGATAAAATTATTTCTGCCAATGAAATATTGCATTTTAATTTTCATTCAAAACAAGAAATCATTAGCAACAATTTTTTTCCCAAAAAAAATGAGCCGGTAAAAATATTAATTACCAGTGGAGCCAGTTGCCCCGATGCGATTGTAGAAGATGTTATTGAAAAATTAATTGTATTATTTGCAAAACAAAAAACAACCAATAATTTATTAGAACAATTTGTATAGAAAAAATAGTTGAAAAAAGTAAAACCTCCAAGCCAGGAGGTTTTACTTTTTTGACTTTTGACTTTTGACTTATGACTTATGACTTATTACTTATGACTTATTACTTATGACTTATTAATTCTTAATTCTATTAGCTTCACTCTCCAATCCGGTTTTTCTTGAACGGGAAGTTTTTATCTGGTTGCTACCAAAGCGCCAGTTAAAATTCACCCTGAAAGTCTGGCTTTCCCAAGTTCCGCCGGCATTAATATAAACGCCTCCAAAATCATTAATCGCTTTCCATGGAGCAGTATGAAAAATATCAGTTCCTGAAATTTTTATGGATGCTCTTTTTTGAAGGATTTGTTTTTGAAACCCAATGTCCACCCCACCTTGAGATTTAGTTTTCCAGGTTCCACCCCAAACACTTGGGCCATTAAACCATCCACTAATTTCTGCAGTAACCGTTGGGCTTACTGTAAATGATTGTTGCAAATAAGCGCCATAAGATGGGATATCTACATCAACATCACTCTGCCCGATTTTACCTCTGAACATTTGATAGTTATACCACAAATTGGCATAGCCGTTCCACCATTTGGTTATTGCAGTTGGAGCCCCAATACTAAAATTAATGATCTGTTGTTTTTCTAAATTTTTCTGTTGTACAAAGGTTGCGTTTTTAATGGTGTCTGTTGCCTGTGTTGCAAAATCCCTTACATGGCTGTAACCAATTGTTGTATTAATCTTTCCCAAAAACGTATGGGTTAACTCAACATTATTGGTGTATTGAGGCCTCAAAAAAGCATTCCCTTTTTCAAAAGTCAACTCATCCAGTTTGTTTTCAAACGGATTTAAATCCTGATAAGTTGGGCGGTCAATTCTGCGGCTATACGTTAAGTTGAGTGAATGTTTTTGATTGATATTCCAGGTTAATGCGCCTGAAGGAAACAGATCCAAATAATTTCTTTTTACATTATTATCAGCTTGTATCTGGCCATCAGCCCTGGTTAGGATACCTTCACTATTTGTTTGTTCCATTCTCACACCCGCCTGAAAACTCCATTTTTCATTCAACGGCTGATTGTAATTTACATAGGCAGCATTTACATTTTCGGTATACTTAAAATTATTACTTCTGTCAAGTATTTTTTGAGGAACACCTTGTGCATCGTCATTAAAAAAATCAAAAGTATTACGGGTAGTTACAAAAGATGTTTTTGCACCAAAACCAAATTTGCCTTTTCCCAATTTTTGTTCAACATCAACTTTAGCTGTGTAAATATCAATATCAGTAGGCGTATAATTCCGGTTGATAACGCTGTATAATAAATTGCCGTTGTTGCCATAATAATAATTAGGCTGGTAACTGCGGCCTGTGCCTCTGAACAAACCATAATCAGCATCAAAATTTATTTCCTTACCGGTAGAATCTGTGTAACGGTAATTTAAATTAAAATTTGCATTGGTTCTTTTTCCGGGAACAATATTGATAGCATCTAGGTTTTTAATTGGCATACCAGTAGGATGGTAACTTATTTTTGTATTACCAGTATTGACACCTTCTTTATCACTAAAATTGGTTGTTGCCATAATTCCGATGGTATGATTTTTATTAATAAAAAAATCGCCGCCGGCTTTTATATTCATACTCTTGTCATTATTGCGCATTAAAGTTTTTTGATCATACAATGTGTCTTTTTGAATCCGGTATAAATCAATTGTATTTTCATAACGGCCGATATTTCCACCAACATTTCCAAAAAGGTTCACTTTTTTATCCCTGTAATTCAGGTTAACCGATCCATTTCCTTTTGGTGTTACGCCTTGTACAAAACCTGCATTCACACTGCCATTGGTGCCAAATTTTTTATTTTTCTTCAATCGCAGATTAACAATTCCTGCATTACCACTAGCATCATATTTAGCACTGGGATTGCTGATCATTTCGATGGCCTCAATATCATTACTGTTAATACTCTTTAGGTAAGCAGCCAATTCTTTCGAATTGAGTTGCATCATTTTTCCATCAACATAAACCTTTACCCCTGTCTTTCCCTTCATGGTAATATTGTCATTATTATCCACCTGTATACCCGGACTTTTTTGTAATAATTCCAACGCATTACTACCGGTTGCATTAATGCTGGCCTCCACATTAAATACAATTTTATCTGCCTTCACTTCTATCATTGGTTTTTTGGCAACAATAACTACTTCATTTAATTTACCCGAACTACGTTCAAGAGTAACCGGTTTTGCTGTAACATTATCCGTATTATTTGTTGAAAAAACACCCGAGTATTTTTTTTCAAACCCAATACTGGAATAGCTTAATAAAAACCCATTGGCAACAGCAGCACTTACTTCATACTGTCCGTTTGCATCCGTTACTTCCGTTTTTATCAAACTGGAATCCTTTGCCTTTAACAAGGATATGGTAACTGATTGTAAGGGCTTATTATTAATATCGTTTACCAATCCTTTAATAGTAATTTGATTTTGAGCAGTTGTTTTTACAGCAAAAAACATCAGTGCTGTAAGAGTAATAAAAATTGATCGCATTGCATTTAATTTTAGAGTTAATGATTATTTATACGCAAAGAAATAAATAATGTTACGCTGCTCATAACATTTATGGATGAGTTGTTATAATGCTAACATGAATGGTAATGTATTAAAATCCCATATTGATGAATGGTGATGCAGACAGATAAAAGGGAAAACGAACAATGTAAATCACAAGGAAATACTATATTTATGCAATGACAATTTACGATTGAAAAAGTTTAAACAAGTTTCGTAAAAAATAATTAGGAGCCAATTTTTATTTAATAATAAAAATTTAACCTCACTAAAAATGGATAGCTTATCTAGAAATGAAAGGATTGCAGCAGCATTTTATTTTATCTGGTTTTTTTTACATTTAGGATTCTTTTTTTATTCTGATGAAACCATTGACTCAGTAAAATTCTGGCCTTTTATCCACAAAGGACAAACCCTTGCCGGCACTTACGACATTTCGGAATTTGTAATTTATGTAGGTATTCCATTAATATTATTTATTGCTTATAAAATTATTTATACTACTCAGGAATATTCAGGAAATCATAAACATGCTTCTTACAGTTTTCTTATTGGATTCCTACAAGAAAAAATCAAAGCCGAAGAACTTACTCAAAAGCTAAATGAATTAACTGGCAAACAGGCTCAATATGATTACCTCAATGAATTAAAATCTGATTTAGAAAAAGCATGTAGTCAAACGGTTAGTGGTTGGCTCGACAGGTTTGAAGTAAAAAAGAAGTACAAAGAATTTGCAGATTAAAAAATCTTAACAATTATTCCAAAAAATAAAAAACCTCGTTGAATTGAATCAACGAGGTTTTTTTGTCGGGATGGCAGGATTCGAACCTGCGACCTCCTGGTCCCAAACCAGGCGCGATACCGGGCTACGCTACATCCCGAACTTGGCTTTTGAATGAATTCAAAAGAATAATAATTAAGAACTTTTCTGGAGAGAATGAATTTCGATTCGCCGAGGCGAAACAGATTTACCAAAAACTCCATTTCAAATATCTTGCGGAGAGAGTGGGATTCGAACCCACGGTACAGTGTTACCCGTACGACGATTTAGCAAACCGTTCCTTTCGGCCACTCAGGCATCTCTCCTACCTGCCCAAACTTTTGTAAGGGGTTGCAAAAATACATATCAACAATGTAATACCCAAAACTAATTGCTAAATAACTTTACTTTTTTTAAAATAATTTTTCACCCCTTTTATTTCTACATAAAAAAATTGCAAATCAAAATATATTAATATCTCAAAAGCAATACAGCAAAGCATTTGGCATGAATGATACACAATCAAACAAGAATTTAAAATCAAAAAAAAATCGGCTTCAAAATGAAACCGATTTCTTTTATAGTAAATTTTTATTTTTTTACATAGCTGCTAACTGAACTTTTTGCTGTAATTCCAATACGCTTTCTTTAAATAAAGTATCGGTATCCATTAAATCTTTTACAGTTTGGCAACTGTGAATTACGGTTGTATGATCTCTTCCACCAAAATGTTCTCCAATTGTTTTAAGCGAATTCTTTGTAAAAGATTTAGAGAGGAACATGGTGATCTGTCTTGCCTGAACGATTTCCCGCTTTCTTGTTTTTTGCAATAGCTTATCATAAGGCACATCAAAGTATTCACAAACCATTTTTTGAATGGCATCGATGGTAATTTCCTTACTGGACGATTTGACAAAATTGCGTAACACTTTTTTTGCTAATTCAAGGTCTATTTCTCTTTTATTGAGCGAAGATTGTGCCAACAAAGAAATTAGAGCGCCTTCTAATTCCCTTACATTGCTGTTGATATTATAAGCAATATATTTTACCACTTCTTTTGGCATTTCAAGGCCATCATTCTTCATCTTCTTTTCTAAAATCTCAATCTTGGTATCATAGTCGGGTGTTTGTAAATCTGCACTTAATCCCCAACGAAAACGACTTAATAAACGCTCCTGAACACCTTCCAGATCCTTTGGTGGCTTATCGCTGGTTAAAATTAATTGTTTTCCGCTTTGATGCAAATGATTAAAAATGGAAAAGAATGCATCTTGTGATTTTTCGGCACGGTTAAAAAACTGTACATCATCAATAATCAACACATCAATCAACTGATAAAAATGTATGAAATCATTAATAGCACCATTTCTACCATGATCAATAAACTGATTGATGAATTTTTCGGAGCTTACATATAATACCACTTTATTACTGTGGATGCGTTTAACCTCATTACCAATTGCCTGTGCCAAGTGGGTTTTACCCAACCCAACACCACCATAAATTACCAGCGGGTTAAAGGAAGTTGTACCGGGTTTTTCTGCAACTGTTTTTCCTGCTCTACGGGCTACACGATTACAATCACCCTCAATATAACTGTCGAATGTATAGGCATGATTCAATTGTGGATCTATCTGCATCTTTTTAAGACCAGGGATCACAAAAGGATTTTTAACCGGGTTATTTATGACAAGAGGAAAATCCATTTCATTATTTGAGTATGATTTAAATCCGTGTCCGGGAACATCCATGGTAAGTGGTTTGTTTTTACTGTTACCACTATCCACCATTATCCTGTATTCTAATCTGGCATCTTTACCCAATTCTCTTTTTAAGGTTTTTGCAAGCAAACTAATATAGTGCTCCTCCAAATATTCAAAAAAGAATTGACTGGGTACCTGAATGGTAAGAACCTTTTCTTTTAAAGCCACTGGCTTAATTGGTTCGAACCAGGTTTTGAAATGCTGCCACTCAACAATGTCTTTGATTATTTCCAAGCAATTATTCCAGACTTTATCAAAAACTGTATCCATTATTCCTATAGCTATTTAAAAATCAATAAATTTTTTTGGTAATTTCTATG
>JANPAP010000528.1:0-7265 GCA_031429975.1 Chitinophagaceae bacterium | reverse complement strand
TAATAACAACTCTTTGAGCCGCTGTTGTAGCCAATAAAGAGTCGTTTTCAAAATGAAAGGTATAGGATATATTGTCTTTTGCAGCGACCATAAACGAACATCCATAACATTCCGGACCAACAATCTCCTTTGGATCGCAGGAGCCCACAACAGGCGTACAAATCACTTTTTTAGCGATACAATTGGCAGCATCCAGCAATCCACTAACACAATCCACAGCATCAATTAAATCTTGTACATCATCTCTACCAGGGTAATTGGGTCCACCTATTGCCTCATTAATACAATCCCCAATTTTTAAACCACATATCAGGCTTTTTGCAGCAGGTGTCCACCATGGAATATCACCTTCTAAAATTGCTCCGGGAATACTCGTGATCGGACTTAATATAGCATCGGCACAAAGCACCCATGCATTCAATGCACAATAATCTTTAGACGCTTTTTTTGCATATTCAATGGGCAGGTCTTTTAATGGTGTGCCTGCAGCAGCTTTTAAATAATCCAACACATCTTCACAATTACCGCCCCCAGCACCTTGAGAACAAGGAGCTCCACTTCCACCACCTGAGCCACCCCCTGAGCCACCGCCAGAACCACCACTTCCACCTCCGGAGCCGCCATCACCTCCACCCGGATTTCCACTGCCGCCACTGCCACCGGAACCGCTACCGCCACCGCTGCCACCACCACTATTTCCACCGCCGCCGCCATTGCCACCTGGTCCGGTTCCACCTCCAGAACCGCCGGAGCCCCCTGAACCACCAGAGCCTCCTGAACCACCAGAGCCGCCACTACCTCCATTTCCACCAGCACCACCATTACCACCGGCACCACCATTTTGGCCAGTACCACCAGTTCCACCTGAGCCACCAGTGCCGCCATTACCACCGTTTTGCCCAGTACCTCCACCACTACTACCACCATTTCCACCAGCACCACCAGTACCACCAGGGCCGGGAGAAGTAGATCCAGTGCCTGGTCCACCTTGTCCACCAGGACTACCAGGTTCTCCAGCAACACCCGGTGCCCCGGGAACTCCCGATTCTCCCGGTAAGGGACGATATGCTTTAAAGCCAAGAAAAATTGTATCTGCTGAAGTCCCGACTTTTAGTTTGATATAGAATGTGCCCCCATAAGTTGAGTTTTGTTTTTGGAAAAGTGTAGCATCAATCTGGAATTTATTTGCATTAAAATTTGTTACTCCTGCGGTTGCAATAATCATTGGCCAGGAAGTATCGGCCGCTGGATACCAACCAGCCATTGGTCCTGGTTTATTTAAGTAGGATAATGATGATACATATATTTTGAAAGGATTTGTATTGGTTGCCGTAATATTTAAGGCCCCATTAATTTTCAATAAATCCCATCCCGGATCTACGCCGGCTGCGCCAACCGACCCAGTATATCCTGGCCAGTAATGCGATTTGTTGATTTCAAACAAGAAAGATTCCCCAACATTAAATGTATCATTACCATTTATTGTTAATAACCCCGGGCTTGATCCAGGACTATAGGTATAACTAAGAACCGAATCGTTGCTTACGCCCATTACACATTGCCAGCCACAACTAAGGTTTAACCCAATTGTATCTGCAGGAGTAAACAATCCCCCTACAAAATAATTTTGTATCAAAGTATCTAAAAAAGGCTTAGTGCCCTGAGCCGCCAATTGATAAAATCTATTTTGATTATTTACTCCAAAATATTCAGGAGAAACGAGAATGTTTTCTCTGAGATAATCGATAAATGCGCCTTGCTTGCGTACAAACTGACTTAGATTTAAACCCAAAGCTCTCGGTTTAATTGGGAACTGATTTCCCTGAAATCCTTTTACATAAAAACTAATTGTGAACTCCTCGCCTGGGGCAAGATTTAAACAAAGGAACGGAATTACTTTGGTGCCACTATTGTCATACCAATCAACAGCATTACTCAGGTATCCTTTTTTATGATAAGTACTTTGTTTTCTAACATTCCCGGTAATGCTTACTTCATTAATTGTTACATAACCCGGCATACTAAGGTCTCCCTGCACAACCGGAATATTTACATTGCCTTTATTTTTTCCTTTAAAAGTGAACAATCCTACCTGATTTCTTCTAACCAAATTTGGCAATAAAGGAACAAAATCCAACACATAGCCAGTTGAATTTACAACCGTTAACCCATTGGTAAGTTTGGCTTCTGAATTATCGGGATTAATAACCACTACATCATAAACGCCTACAGCAACTGTTTTCAAATTCCATTTTACTTTTAGTTGCGTACTGTTTATAAACTGTTGAAGGTTGCCCTGTGTGATTTGTGTTCCGGAATTATTTCTTAAAACAATCCTTGAATTATTTTTAAACCCAGCACCATAAATATTAGTGGTGATCTCATCACGGCCAACTACATTTGGATTTACCCTAACAATTGAAAAAGGAAGTGCTTTTACCAACAAAGAAACAGACTGATTGCTGACTACTTCTTTGGCTTCAACTCTTAAATAATAAGTGCCGGCTTTTGTATCGGAAACTAGTAATTGCTGGTTTAACGAAGTGGCATCCAAACTTACTTCATCATAATCGAATGCTGTAGGTACTCTATCGTAAGCGATGTAAACATGATTGGTTCCGGCCTGATTGGTCAGGTTGCTGGTTAATGTTACCAACAGATCCAATCCTGCGGCAACTGTTATTTTATAATATTTTGCAGAGTCTGTTTTTAGTAAATCCGGATATGGAATATCAAGGGTTAATTCAACTGCATCAACCGCAACGGTGGTTGACGAAACTTTGGTATTGTTATCAATACTGGCTTCGTTTATGGTATTTAAAATATTGGTTCGGGCTATGCCATAATAATTGCCGGCTTTTGAAACATTTACTATTCCATTGAATTTTCCCAATACCGAATCGCCGGGATTCAACACAAAGGTTGGGGTTAAATTGGCCTTTATCAACTTGTCGATATCCCCCTCAAAAATTGTATTTTTTGATAGATAAAAAGCATCTGTTAACGATCCGGTGGTAGGATTTACACCAATATTTTTGATAGAATAATCAGCAGAAATTTGTTGCCCCATTAAGGCTGCAGCAGGCAGGCTTAACACGGACACAACCAAATCGGATTGAGGGGCATTGGCAATTGGCAGAATGTTGACCAATTTGCTAAAAGTATTATTGGTTTCGCCTGCAGTTCCTTCATAAACATTGAAACTATTGTCGGTTCTTAATATCAAGTAATTATTACCAGAAAGATAGGAAGGTACAATCACCATCATACTATCGGTATAAGTGGCTCCCGGAGCCAACACTCCTATAAATCCGTTGGATGCTACTTGATTGGGATTATTAATTTGAGCTGATGTAGAAAAATATGCACCATCATACCAGCTGGGAACCAATGTTTCTCCTTGCCCTTGATTGGTTACTGTATAATGCAAAAAGAATCTTGAGCCAGCATATATCGGAGCTGGTGGATCGCTCATTTGCGTAATTACCAAATCCGGATTTGGAGACAGACTGATATTAATGGTTTTAAATGCTACATTATTGGCAGCAATAGAATCATTGCTATTCACATTATTTACATCAATAATTAATATCAGATACTTATTTCCGGCAGCATCAAAAGGCAATCTTAAAGTAGCCATTTGTGTATAGGATTCTGCTGGATTTAATGCTGCGTTTGCACCAATATTGCCTAATACAATATCAGCAGCATCTGCAATACTGTCGTTGGATAACAAGATCCTGTCTGTCCAATTGGAACGTAAGGTTTTTCCAGCACCCTGATTAATTACGCCCCAATTAATGGAAATTATTTTTCCAGAACCTGCTGTTGTAGGGGCAGTAAAATTATTTATGGCTAAATCAGATTTATAAACAACCGGAACAATTACAGGGTCAACTGGAGTTACATTTGTTGCACCAGAACTACCAGCACTATTTGATGAGAGGCGATTGTTGCCTTCGGCCAAATGCTCATAAACAATATTTGAGGCATCGGTAAATACAAAGAAATATATTTTTTTACCGCCAAACTGTTCTGGAACGCTAACCTGTTTTGAGTTGGTTTCTTCCACTCCGGAACTTAAATTATTTACATGCTGAAAGGTTCCTAAGGAATACAGATTGCCATTTATTGATGAATCGGTTGAACAATAGAAATGGTCTTCAAATCTTTTATTAATAATATTACCAACCCCAATATTTTTTACTTTCCAAGTTAAATTAAATGGCACCAACGCTTTTACAGTAGCCGGAGCCTGGATTTCTGTAACTGTTAAATCAACAATTGGAGCAAGGCTAATATTAATTGGATTAGTACTTCTGCGGATATTGTTTCCTTCATTATTATATTCAAATACCTGATTGGCGGCATCGGTTTTTACATACACATAATAATTGCCTGTAAGGTTATTGGGTAAAGTAATTACAGCAGTTCCAGAATAGCTGTTCCCCGGATTTAAATTAATTCCATTCGCAAAATAATTTGAACCAAGCCTGATCAGTTGTGCAGGATCATACACAGCAGCAGTAGAAATATAAACACTATCTACCCAAATATTCTCTCTAGGCGCATTTGCACCGTCATTCAATACCGTCCAGTTAATGGTGACAGACTGCTCTGTTAATGCAGTTGCAGGGACAGTTACATTTGTTACCAGCAAATCTGCAGGAGGGGTAAGAATAACGTTTATTGAATCGCTTCTTCTAAGATTGTTCACATTATATGGCCCTTCATAAACTTCATCGTATCCATTGGTAATAACATAAACATAGTATTTGCCAAAATAAGTATGGGGTATATCAATATGATGCAAACGGGAATAACTATCTCCTGCTGGCAAAAATGCTGGATATATTAAGCCCGGATCTAAACAATTATTAAAGTTCCGGTTAAACCCGTTTGAAGGATATTCCAATGCATTTGCCCTTACAAAAACAGAATCGGCTGAAATAAATACCCTGTCGAACCAACCCTTTGGAGGGCAAGGCAACAAACTTCTACCTACAGCAGCCACCGGCCCCACATTGGTTACTTGGTAATTTAAATTAATAGTATTGCCGCCAAAAACTGAGGAGGGAACCCCTAAAGAAGTAACTCTTAAATCGGGCAAATCGCCATAATTAATAATGATTGGGGCGTATTTATAATTGTTGTTTTCGTTAGATTCTGCCATTCCAAATCCATGAGCACCACGGGGGCCATAGGGTATGTCGCACTGCTCCGCTGTCCAACAGTAAGCATCGCCATTATCTGCTATTACAAAAATATAATACCCACCCGTAAATTGACCCGGAAGGGTAATGGTTTTTGAAGCGGAATAACTTTGTCCAGCCTGCAAAAAAGATTGATTGGAAACTTCAGCCAGTAAAACGTCATCGGCTACCCTTAAATCAAGATCAGTTGACAGGAATATCCTATCCTTCCATTGATTGGTATGTGTGCTGCCTAAACCTATATTTTTTACGGTCCAGTTGATGGTGATTTGATTGCCAGCTGTAGCATTTGAAGGAAATTGCAAACTGGAAATTGTAAGGTCTGGAAGGTCAAGATTATTGTTAACACTAAATCGTTGAACAGGACCATCAGTAGCTAAACACTCATTTTTTGCAACTACCTGCCATTTATACAAATTGCCACTTTGCAAGCCACTTGTAACATGAATATTGATATCAGAGATATTGGGAAATTGAGGGTTTAATGGCCTTGAATCATTTTCGGGCCATATATACACATCGTATTTGGTAGTATTAATTCCGGGAATCCAGGATAAAATAACCGGCAAGTTTAAGTTAACCGAATTATCAGTTGGAAGCATTCCGGAAACTGCTACTGGCGTTAGTATTGCTGTAATTGTAATTTGTTTGGTTGTTGGGGCCGATGTATCGCCACAATTTCCTAAGGCCTTCACTGAAATGGAATAGTTACCGGGTGTTTGCCAATTAATAGTTGCAGCATTACCCGTTGGGGTTAATATTCCACCGCCGGATAAACTCCATAAATATTGAACGCCTGTAACTGAACTAACCTGGTATGTTTGTAATGAAGGACAAATATTTGTTGGGCCTGTTAAGTTTTTAAGCGAATCGATAACGGAACAGAACGCAACCTGAGCTTCAGAGGCAGCCAGATAATTAATATTTCCGGGCTGATTGGCGTTGATTAAAACATTGCCAATTCCATTGAGGAATAAGGTATTTCCAGAAACAGTAGCTGGCCCGGAAACAACCGCATAATTTATCAGCAAACCAGAACTGGCAACAGCTTCCAACGTAAACGGAATTACGCCAAAAACCTTATTTGGTATTGCCGGGAATGTAATAGTTTGGGCTGCCTTGGCTACATTGATACTATAGTTTTGTGTGGTAGCCTGAAAAATGGCAGTTCCTGCCTGGGTTGCAGTAACAACAATTATTCCTGCACCGGTAATGGTAATTGTATTTCCTGAAATGGTAGCCGGGCCTGAGAAAATACTATAAGTTAATGGCAGTCCAGAATTTGCAGTAGCATTAATACTGAATGGCGCATCCCCAAATACTTTACTTGCAACTGGAGTAAAGCTAATCAACTGCGATCTGCCCAAAACCCTGAATGTTCTTGATGCAACAGCTGCATTATAAAACCCATTCCCAGCCTGGTTTACATTTACTGTTACCCTGCCGGTATCACCCAAAATACTGATAATATTTCCAGCTAATGAAGCCACACCTGTAGCAGGATTTGTAATGATACTGTTGATTAATGGTAAACCTGAATTTACAGAAGCGTTAATGGTAACCGAACTGCTGTCAATGGTAACATCCGCAATTGCAGCAATAGAAATAATTTGATTTGCTTTTACAATATTGAAAGTATCAGTTACATCCAAAGCTGCATTAAAATTAATATTACCCGGTTGGGTTGCAGTGATAATAACCTGACCAATATTCAGGATTGTAATTGTATTTCCTAAAATGCTTGCACAGTTCAACGGATTGGTACTAAGGGATAAATTAACCGGTAAATTAGATGAGGAAGCAACAATAATATTAAAAGGAGCAGCTCCATATTCTTTATCAGGAGTAATGCCTAAACTTATTGTTTGATTGGCTTTGGTAATCCTTAAAGTATCGGTTGCTGCACCTGCATAATTGCTATTATTAATGGATGCCTGTACAAAATAATTTCCAGCATTTATTGGTGCATTGGCATTTCCATCGTAGAGATAATTAACCTGCAACCCAGGTGGATTGGTTACTGAAGTTGGCGTTTTAGCAGTTCCAGTATAC
>JANPAP010000527.1:0-3038 GCA_031429975.1 Chitinophagaceae bacterium | reverse complement strand
GTGCAGGCGATTTTGCCGATCCGCATGGCACACATAAGGTTTGTTTTGATGTGGTGATCGAGGCTTTGAAACGAATTAAAAAAGGAAAAAATGATTGGATAAATAATTGTTGGCTCTGGTTATATAAAGGTGCCTGGCAGGAATGGGATATCACCGAAATTGAAATGGCCATTCCCATGAGCCCCGATCAGGTTGTAAAAAAACGTAACGGTATTTTTATTCATCAATCGCAAAAAGATACTGTACCATTCCAGGGAAATGATGATCGAGAATTTTGGCAACGTGCCGAAGAACGCAATAACAATACGGCTAAATTGTATGCTCAGTTAGGCCTTACCCAATATGCAGCAATGGAGGCCTTTGTACGTTGGAATTTTTAATTTAAAATAAGGTTTTCTACTAAAAACGAAATTAGAATTCAAAAAATACATTAGTTAGGAAAATCAATTTGCATTCCTTTAAATTACTTTTAATTCCTTAAATTTATAATCTTCAATACAATAGGAAATCTATTTTTTATTTATCAAAAACCACAAGATGAAAAACATTGTTACTTCAATCTGCTTAGTTTTTATCACACTGTTTTCCAGTTGCAAAAAAGATAGCAATGCAAATTTAATTACTACCGCAAATGTTAACTCTTCAGTAACAGCCGGCACTTGGCGCATTACCTACTATTGGGATACGGATCATGAAGAAACCAGCAACTTTAGTGGATACAATTTTACATTTGCAACTTCTGGTGTACTTACCGCAACGAATGGTTCATCGCCTACTACCGGTAATTGGGGTACCAGTTCAGAAAACAATACAGTAAAACTTATTATTAATTTTTTAACCTTGGCAAATTTTGTAAGTATTAGTACTGATTGGGAAGTAATTGAAAGAGGTGAAACGATTATCAAATTACGGCATATTAGTGGCGGTGGCGGTGGAACAGACTTTCTTACATTTGAAAAAAACTAGCCTCAATTATTTGCTTAGAAATAGATTTGCATTTTGTTCAATTGGAATTCATTTTTTTATTTTTACAACCACTTTAATCTTCAGTTGAATATTTATTGTTAAATGGTTTTACCATTGCTGTAAAAACATTTTTTGCTTGCGCACTATCCCCTATTTTAAATTCATTCTTAATAAAATTACCTCAACATGAAATTTAGTATCAGCTTTATTTTTTTATTTTTCTGCAGCACATTAATTGCTCAGGATGCAATTACTTATCAAACACCTCCAAAGGAAATTGCTGATTTGGCATTGGCCAAACCCACGCCTACAGTTAGTTTTGATGATAATGGCAAATGGATGTTGATAATGGATAGAAGTGCTTTACCATCTGTTGAAGAATTGGCTCAACCCGAATTTAGAATTGCTGGCTTAAGAATTAATCCATCAATTTTTGCAGCCAGCCGTGGCAATTATTTTACTGCTTTGATGTTAAAAGAAGTAAATGGAAAAACGGAATATCCAATAAGCGGATTGCCTGCAAATTTAAAAGCAGCCAATGTGCAATGGAGCCCAGCCGAAAATAAAATTGCTTTTACCAATAATACAGTAACAGGAATTGATTTGTATAGTATCGATTTAAAAACAAGGTTTGCAAAAAAAATAAATAAAACTGCTTTAAATACTTTGCTGGGCAGCGCCTTTGAATGGATAGATAATAATACTTTAATTTATAAAGCAATTGTAAAGCCTGCAAGTATGGCTCCTGTAAAACCATTGGCTCCAAAAGGCCCGGTAGTACAGCAAAGTTTAGGTAAAGTTGCGGCCAGTGTAACTTACCAGGATTTAATAAAAACTCCTTTTGATGAATCGCTTTTTGAATTTTATGCAACTATACAATTGGTGAAAAATGTAAATGGCATTGAAACTAAAATTGGCAAACCATTTATCTGTAACAGTTTTGATCCCAGCCCCGACAATAAATATTTATTGATTGAAAGAATTGATAAACCCTTTTCATATTTGGTAACAGTAAATGGATTTAACTCATCCATGTTGATTACAGATATGAATGGGAAAGAAATAAAATTGCTGGCTAAATTACCAAGCAGCGAAATATCTCCAACCGGTTACGACAATGTATTAAATGCTCCCAGAAGTTTTAATTGGGTAACAACCGATGCAGCAAAAATAATTTGGATTGAGCCACAGGATAGTGGACTCATAAAAAAGAAAGTAGATTTTCATGATGCAGTTTTTGCATTGAACGCACCCTTTACTGCAAGCCCTGCAATAATTGCGAAGACAGCACTTAGAATAAACCGGGTAGCAGCAGTAAGCAGTGATTTGTATTTTGTGTATGAAAGCAGCAGGGCTAAACATCGTCAAAAATTAAGCAAATTACAACCTTCCACTACAGCACTAACGGAATTGTATGACCGCAGTACAGACGATGCCTACAATGATCCCGGGACTCCGGTAACTGATAAAAATAATTTTGGCAAAAATTCAATCAAACTTTTAAATGGATCCTTGGTTTTGATGAGGGGCAATGGTGCATCTGCAAAAGGAGATTTGCCTTTTTTAAATTCTTTCAACATAAATACAAAAGAAACAAAAACATTGTGGCGTTGTGAAGAACCATTTTATGAAACGGTTGCTGCAATTATTGATTTTGAAAAAATGCAGATTATAACAAATAAGCAAAGTCAAACAGATCAGCCAAATTATTATTGGAGAGATATAGCAACTGGCAAATCAACTTCCATTACAAATTTTCCAGATCCTCAACCCGGGCTTAGAGGAATAATAAAGCAAAAAATAAATTATAAAAGAAAAGACGGTGTTGATTTAACAGCCGATTTATACTTACCCAAAAATTATGATGCAGCAAAAGATGGCAGGTTACCCGTTTTTATGTGGGCCTATCCCAGAGAATTTAAAAGCTCCAGCGATGCGGCACAGGTTAGAGGTAGTAAATATACATTTACCCGTGTAAGTACCGGTTCTGCTATATTCTGGGCCACCCAGGGTTACGCTGTTATGGACAATACGGAGTTCCCAATTGTTGGCGAAGGCGATAAACAACCCAA